>JAVHRF010000065.1:0-3430 GCA_036171515.1 Minisyncoccota bacterium
TTTTTATTTAGACTGGCGGCTGGGCGTCGGCCGCCCGCCGGGGTTTCCGTTTAGCCTGAATTCCGCCGTCGACGCGCTGCTTAAAAAGGAATTCGACATTCATCGCGCAAAAGGAACCCCTCATCCGCTGATGATTGAATATGGCGTTAAGGCGGTGCCGTTTAGCCACAAAGACCTCAATCAATGGAGGGAGAATTTTGTCGGCGTCCAATATTTCCACAAGCCGACGAATTTTATTATCACCGGAGCCGTTGACGATGTATGGCTAAGCGACAAAGGAGAGCTTATCGTCGTTGATTACAAGTCAACATCCAAGAACGAAAAAATAACCGAGCTTAATAAGGAATGGCAAGACGGCTACAAGAGGCAGATGGAGATTTACCAGTGGCTTTTGCGTCAAAACGGGCATAAAGTTTCCGACCAGGGTTATTTCGTTTATTGCAATGGCCAAACCGACAGGGAGGCTTTTGACGGCAAACTGGAATTCGAGATAACGCTTGTTCCTTATAAGGGCGATGACAGCTGGGTGGAAAAAGCGATAACTAATGCAAAAAAATGTCTGGATAAAGACGATATTCCCGAGCAGGCTCCTGATTGTGATTACTGCAATTATGTAAAAGCCGTTGAAAAGGAGGAAAAAATTTATCAGGTTTCTGATAAGGCTAAAACGGAAGTAGCTTCTGACGGCACAGCGTTTTCCGGAGGCCTGTTCTAAATATATAAAAAGCGCGAGTCAAAATATTTGTTCTTTTTCTGCTATAATTAAGTTAAATAGGCTGTCATTATTATTCAATAATGAAAAAAATAAAATTTATTTTCGTATTGGCCGCTTTAATTCTATCTTCGGAGTTTGGCAATGTTTTCGCGGCCGACGGTTCTGGGACTAATACAGTTTCTCCAAATTCGGTTGTCGCAAGCGCGACGGGAAATACTTTTAATTTCACTTTTACGGCCGCCGAAACGATGGATAGCGGCGGCATCGCGATTACCGTTCCTTCCGGCTGGACAACTCCGCAGGGAAGTTCCGGGACTGCCGGCTACACAACGGCGGCTTCTACCGGCGGAATGGTGGCGGATGTTATTAACAACGCCGATTCAATAACCGGCTGGCAGGCAGGTAATTGTGCTAGTGTTGTGGCCAGCACCGTGACTAAGCAGGAAGGCGCCGCTTCTATAGAGTGCGTCAATTTAGGTCAAGGGAATAATCATCATTGGTACTATAGGCTGGGTTCTGCGGTAAATTGGTCTGCCTATTCAAATATTGGCTTCTGGATTTATTCCAGCTTGGCAATTCCTTCAGGAGATTTTAATTTTGCTTTTTCTTCCGCGAATAATTTATCAAGTCCGCAACTACTTAGTATTGCAGCTACTATTTCTGTTAATACTTGGACATATGTCGTTTTGAATTTTGGGTCGGCACCGAGATCAAGTATTTTAAGTTACGGTCTCAGGCAGAACGTTGGCGATAGTTCGATTAATCACGCCAATATCTATGTAGACGATATTCTTGCCGGTCCCGGCTCGCCGACTTTCCCCGGCGGGGGAGTTATTAACGCCAGAATTCTGCAGCTCGCCAATACTCAAACGCTGACTGTTTCTTACGGCAATAGCGGAGGAACGAGCGGCGTAACGGCGCCGGCTACGACCGGAGTTTATACTTTTACGACTCAATCTAGAGCCAGTGACGCGGGAACTCTGACCAGCATAGCTACGTCTCCGACAATTACTGTCGGCAATCCTGTTCCCGCAACCACGAGCATTTCGCCTACTTCAACAACGGCGGGTTCGTCCGGTTTTGCTCTGACTGTTAATGGTTCGAACTTCATCGCTTCTTCCACGGTTCAGTTTAACGGAAATAACAAGGCTACAACGTTCGTCTCATCCTCTCAGCTTACCGCGCAAATATTATCTTCGGATATTGCATCCGGCGGTTCTTTTTCTGTAACCGTTACTAACCCTTCTCCTGGCGGCGGAACTTCGACCGCCCAGACTTTTACGGTAATAGCCGCTAATAATCCGGTTCCAAATTTGACGGGTATCTCGCCGACCAGCACTTTGGCCGGCTCGTCCGGTTTTGCTCTGACTGTTAATGGTTCGAACTTCATCGCTTCTTCCACGGTTCAGTTTAACGGAAATAACAAGGCTACAACGTTCGTCTCATCCTCTCAGCTTACCGCGCAAATATTATCTTCGGATATTGCATCCGGCGGTTCTTTTTCTGTAACCGTTACTAACCCTTCTCCTGGCGGCGGAACTTCAGGGCGGTTCGCTTAAGTATGAATCATCTCAAGAAAAAGGGACGACATTTTATTTGGCTATGCCGGTCAAATAATATATAATAATTATATGAAGATACTCATCGTTGAAGACGAAGAAATTTTATCAAAAGTTCTTAAGGAGAAATTCGAAAGGGAGGATTTCGAGGCTTTTTTGGCGGTAGATGGTGAAGAAGTCTTGCCGTCGGCTAAGAAAAACAAGCCGGATTTGATTTTGCTTGATTTGATTCTGCCTAAAAAGAGCGGTTTTGAAGTTTTAAGCGACCTTAAGGCCGACTCGGAACTGAAAATAATTCCCGTTATCGTGCTTTCCAATCTTGGTCAGGACGAAGAAATAAAAAACGCCTTGCGCCTCGGCGCGGTTGATTATTTGGTCAAAACCCAGCATCCGATAAACGAAGTGGTAGAAAAAGTAAGACAACAATTAATAAAGGGCAAATAATAAAATCAATGGTTGAACCAAGCAAAAAAATATTGATTGTCGGGGCGGAGCTTCACTTTTGATTAACGAAAAAGAATTTTAAAGTCCTAAGCATTATTATTATATCCAGAAATAAAGAGCGATTCTTAAGGTAGAAGAGGTCGTACTTCAGTTTTTCGTTGGAATCGGCGACCGAGGCGCCGTAGCGGTAATTAACCTGTGCCCAGCCGGTAATTCCCGGTTTGACCAAATGCCTGATTTGATAATAAGGGATTTTTTTCTCCAGGTCGGCGACGAATTCCGGCCTTTCCGGCCGGGGGCCGACAAACGACACCTCTCCTTTAAGTATATTGATTAGCTGAGGAAGCTCATCGAGGTGCGAATAGCGCAGAATCTTGCCCAAGAACGTAACCCGCTCGTCGCTTTTTTGCGCCCATTTCGGCCCGTCGCTTTCGGCGTCCTTAATCATTGTCCGGAATTTATACAAATAAAACTGCTTGCCGAGCTCTCCGACCCTGATTTGCCTGTAAATTACCGGTCCGGATGACGTTATTTTTACCAGGAGAACGATTAAAATAGTTAACGGCAAAAGAACTATAAAAATAACCAAAGATATAAAAATTTCGAAGCCCCGCTTGAGATTGTCGTAGAATTTTACCCGGCCGCTCAGGTTTTCCAAAAACCAGGTTTGTTGAAGCTCGGAAAGGGGAAGTTTCTGGAATATTTCCTAATA
>JAVHRF010000066.1:0-3398 GCA_036171515.1 Minisyncoccota bacterium
ATTTCCTGCTTAAAAAGCACGGTTTGGATATCGTCCGCGCCAGAGATTATTACGACGGAGTGATACATCTGACGACGGCCGCCATCGGAGCGGAAAGATTTTATACAACCGCCAATAATAAAGCAAGGCGCGAAACTCTCGAGGAGGCGATAGAGGCCGACACAAGGACTCAATCCGCATGGCTGGGCCATCCGCATCTGAAAGTCATCAACAATTCCACCGACTTCGAGCGGAAACTCAAGCGGCTGTTCCAGACTGTCTGCGCCATGCTCGGCATTCCTGTTCCGATAGAAATAGAAAAGAAATTTCTGGTCAAAGCGTTTCCCGATTTAAGCGATTTCGGCCAGAATAATGTTCAAAAAATTTTTATCGAACAGATGTATCTGATATCCGACAATCACGATAAAGAAATAAGGATAAGAAAAAGAAGCCAGGACGGGGCCAGTGCTTACTACCAAACCATCAAAACGCGGATAGACGACTTTTCCCGCAACGAAACGGAAATCATGATCAGCGGCAAAGAATACGAAAACCTGTCGCTATCAAGAAACCCGGAAAAGAAAATAATCCTTAAAGAAAGATACTGTTTTATATACCGGGACCAATACTTTGAGCTTGATAAGTTCATCGATCCTCCCGGCTTGATACTTTTAGAAATCGAACTGACCGAAAAGAACGACAAGATTGAAATTCCAAAGTTTCTGAAAATAGCGCAAGAAGTGACGAGCAACCGGAAATTCACTAATTTTGAAATAGCGTCAAGATGACGTAACGGGCAAAGAAATTTGCCCGTTTTTTAATAAAAATCGCCCTAACGGCTTATCCACTAACATGACTTGCGTATTGTTAATATTTATGTTTTACTGTATCTAGTAAAATTGACAGTTAAAAAAGGAGAAAATATGACGAAAACCATTGTTATGCTTCCGCTTATGCCTATTAATGGCGTTTACATCGTGGGAGACACGGTCCGCATCGTTAATCTTACCGACGCCGCCATCGACATACTTAATGATGTAATGAAAGAAATAGAAGGCATCGCCGGCAATCAACATATGATAGTTATCGCGCCGATAAAAAAGGATGGCCTGCGTTTTGAAGATCACGGAGTTATAGCAAAAGTAGGAGAGTTTATTTCTAGCAGCGACGGAAAAACTTACAGCTTGGAAGGGATAGCCGTAGGACGGGCGAGAATATTAGGCGCCGTCAAAAAAAAAGCTACCTGCGTACTATACGGCGACAACGATATTCCCGTCCAAGACAAAGAGTTTTTGCTCGCCCCGTTCAAAGACATCCTGAAAAAGATGTATGCTTTGGCTTACGATAAATCAGTCGTGGAGATGGCGATAGAAAGAACGGATAAAACCAACGACCTGCATCGCCTTGGAGTTCAAGCGGCCAGCGTATTGGCAAGCTTAGATCAGAATCCTCAAGAAGAAAAATTGGATATCCTGACAAGCAAAAGCCAGCTCGAATATTACGGAAAACTCGTTAATCTGATTGAGGCGGTATACGACCAGCTGATGGTTAAAATACAAGAAAGCGAAAGGAGACAAGAAATGAAAAAAGAGAAAGGTAATAGTTTACGCAACAGGTACGAAGAGATAAAAAATTTCATACCGGAAGAAGCGCGCAAGTTTTTCGAAAAAGACTTCCAGAACCTGCAAGACCCTTACTCGAAAGCCGACCAGCATCTCGAGTTCCTTCTTTCGCTCCCGTGGGGAAAATACACCCACGATATCGACAACCTTAAGGTAGTGAGAGATATTTTGGATGCCGACCATTACGGACTGAATAAAATCAAAGAAAGAATAATGGAGTTTATCGCCGTCCGCAAACTGAACCCGAAAGGAAAAGCGCCGATTCTGACTTTCGCCGGTCCTCCGGGGGTCGGAAAAACATCTCTGGGTAAATCAATCGCCAGAGCCATGGGAAGAAAGTTTATCAGAACCGCGCTCGGCGGAATAAGAGACGAAGGAGAAATAAGAGGCCACTCCAGTACCTATGTCGGAGCCCAGGAAGGCAGAATTCTGCGCGAGCTCGTTAACGCCGGCTCTTCCAACCCCGTTTTTATGATAGACGAGGTTGATAAGCTGATGAACGTTATGGGCGTTTCAGGCGATCCGTCGGCGGCACTTTTGGAAGTATTAGATCCGGAACAGAATTATTCGTTCAAGGACACCTACGCCAAATGCCCGTTCGACCTTTCGCAGGTATTTTTTATCTGCACGGCTAACGTGATTGAAAACATACCGTCCACACTAAGGGACAGGATGGAGATAATCATGCTTCCGTCTTATTCCGAGAAGGAAAAAATCCAGATTGCCCGGAACTTTCTCGTTCCGAAACAGAAAAAAGAAACTGGTGTCGATAAGATAGAAAACATCGATATTGCGCTGTCCGACGAGCAGATTATGAAACTCATCGAAAGGACGTATGAGGCCGGAGTGAGAAAACTGGAACAGCAGATATCCTCTTTGTTCAGGAAAATCGCCGTTCAGCATTTTACGGAAGGAGAAATCGCCGATGTCGAAAAAATCATTGGCCAGCTCGGCCCGCCGGCGCGACACGCAATGATCCGCAAAACCCCTCCGGGAGTAGCAAACGGATTAGCCTATACCGGCCGCGGAGGAGACATTCTCCGCATCGAAGTAATATGCAACAAGTCTGCCGTGCCGGAACCAAAAATTTCGATGACCGGGAACTTGGGCGACACGATGAAAGAGTCCGGGAAAATAGCGCTGAGCGTGATAAGACAGATCAACAAAGATAATCCTGGCTTCGATTTTGCCTACAAGATGTTCCATATACACGTTCCCGAAGGCGCTATTCCAAAAGACGGTCCGTCCGCCGGAATAACTATGGCTGTCGCGCTCCAATCGAGTGTTATTAATAAGCCGATCAAAGCTTACGTAACATTCACCGGAGAAATAACTCTTGAAGGCGAAATCCTCCCTATCGGAGGACTTGAAGAGAAGATTCCCGCCGCCATTAAAGCGGGCGCGAAACACGTCATTCTTCCAGAAGAAAATAAAGCCGATATGGAAAGATTGTCAGATTTCGCAGAGATAAAAAAAGCGTTAAAAATCCACTACGTCAAGACAATTCATGACGCACTGAAAATAATTTTTAAAGAAAATTAGTTTTTAGCCCCGACAACGGTCGGGGCTTTATTTTTCCGATTTTTTCCGTTAATTTTGTAATATAGTTAATGAATAAAAAATACATAATCGGATTAGACGAAGTCGGGCGCGGCGCTTTAGCCGGTCCGGTTGCAGTTTGCGCGCTCGCTTTGCCTAAAAATATAAAAATCAGAACGAAGATAAAGCTTAAAGATTCAAAAAAATTGAGTTTACGGCGAAGAATATACTGGGAAAAATGGCTGAAAAGCCAAAAAT
>JAVHRF010000067.1:0-15085 GCA_036171515.1 Minisyncoccota bacterium
CGACACTCCGGGTCATGCTGATTTCGGCGGCGAAGTGGAGCGGATTATGCGGATGGTTGACGGCGCGCTCTTATTAATCGACGCGAAAGAAGGCCCGATGCCCCAGACCAAATTCGTTTTACGGAAAGCCATTGAGGCCGGCCATAAAATAATTGTTGTCGTCAATAAAATAGACAAACCGGATGCCCGACCCGAATGGGCGCTGAGCGCCACTTACGACCTTTTCATCGAATTGGGCGCGAACGAAGAGCAGATAGAATTTCCCGTGATTTACGCTTCGGCCATCCAGGGCAAGGCCGGACTTAAGGCCGATTTGAATTCAATGGACAGCATCCAGCCTCTTTTTGAGGAAATTGTTAAATACATTCCCGCGCCAAAAATAAACGAAGGTCTGCCTCTTCAGATGCTGACGGTTAATCTGGCTTATGATAATTATAAAGGAAAAATCGCTATTGGGCGGCTTTACTCCGGAACTCTTAAAAAAGGAATGGCGGTCGCCCATATAAACCGCAAAGGGGAAAATAAAAGGGCGCAAATCAGCGCGGTTATGCTTTTCGAGGGGCTGAATCGGATTGATGTTTCCGAGGCTTATGCGGGCGATATCGTCGCTGTGGCGGGGATACCCGATATTTCAATCGGCGAAACCATAGCCGACATCCAAAATCCGGTTGCCTTGCCGGTAATCCATATAGACGAGCCTACCATCAAAATGACTTTCGGCGTCAATACGTCCCCGTTTGTCGGCAAAGAAGGGCAATACACGACTTCGAGAAATCTGAAAGAACGGCTTGAGCGCGAACTGGAAACGGATGTCGCCTTGTCGGTCGCGCCCACCGATTTGGCCGACCATTGGGTTGTTTCCGGCCGGGGCGAACTTCATTTGGCTATTCTTATCGAAAAAATGCGCCGGGAGGGCTATGAGCTTGAAGTTTCCAAGCCCCAGGTTATTTTCAAGGATTCTCCGGACGGCAAAGGCAAAAAACTGGAGCCGATAGAACTGGTTTCGATCGAAGTTCCCGAAGCTTATGCCGGCGTTGTCATCGAAATGCTCGGCAAGCGTTTGGGAATAATGAAAGATATGCGCGCCGACAGGGGAATAAATTTTATGGATTTTGCCGTTCCCACGAGGGGATTAATAGGGATAAGGAATGAATTTCTTACCGGCACGAAGGGAACCGGAATAATGAACAGCTTATTTTTGGGATACGAAGAATACAAGGGCGATTTGCGTTCCGAAGCTCACGGCTCGATTGTCTCGACCGAGACGGGCGTGACCAATAATTACGGCTTGGTGTTCGCCCAGGAGCGGGGAAAGCTTTTTTTGGAAGCGGCAGTGCCGGTCTATGAGGGAATGGTCGTCGGCCAGAATGCCAAGGCCGGCGATGTTTATGTCAATGTTTGCCGGACCCGCGAGCTGACCAACTTCAGGGCGAAAAACGAAGGGCTGGGCGCCAAGCTGGAAGTCCCGCTCAGGCTTACCCTTGAGGACGCGCTTGGTTATATCGGCGACGACGAACTCGTCGAGGCAACGCCGAAAAGCGTCAGAATAAGAAAAATGCTCCTTACCGAAAACGAAAGAAAAAAATCTCGCAGGGAGGGAAAGTAATTTTTTGGTGGCGGTATTTTTGGCTTGGTGGTAAAATTCAGGTATGGATTCGAAAAAAATTGAAACATCGTTTTTTATAGCTTTGCTTTTAATTGTTGTTCTGGCCGCTTTTTTTATTTATTTGCCGTTTTTAAACGTTATTGTTCTGGCTCTGACTTTCTTCATTATTTTTCGGCCGCTTTACGAGAGGCTTTTGAAAATCTTCCGGCAGTCGCGGTCCCTGGCGGCGATAACTACTATTATCGTCGTTTGCGCCGTCATTATCATTCCGCTGATATTTTTAAGTTTCCAGATTTTCGGCGAGGCGAAGCAGATATATATTTCTGTCATAAACTCCAACGGCGTCTTTTTGGAAAAAATATCCATATCTATCCAGTCGTCTTTCCAGAAAATAGTCCCCAATTTTTCTTTCGACTTGAATGAATACGCGAAGCAGACGATTTCCTGGTTTGTCCAGAATATCGGCCTGATTTTATCGGGGCTGGTTAGTGTGTTTTTTACTTTCTTTTTGAGTCTCTTCGCTTTTTATTATCTGCTGGAAGACGGCGACAAACTGAAGCGGTATCTGGTGGCGATTATTCCTTTTTCCTCGAAGGACGCGGAAATGATTTTTAATAAGCTCCATTTAATGGCCAGTTCGGTTATCCGCGGCTCGCTTATTACGGCGATAATCCAGGGCATTTTTTTAGGAATCGGATTTTTTATTTTCGGCGTTCCCCAGGCCGCCTTTTGGGGAGCGGTCAGCGTCATCGCCGCCCTGATTCCATTGATAGGAGTTTATCTTATTGACGCGCCGGCGGCTGCTTATTTGCTGATTACGGGAAGTGTTTTTCCGGCGTTTGGATTAGTTCTGTGGGGAATTATTGTCGCAAACGCCGTGGGATTTTATTTTCCTTATCTGATAAAACAAAGAGCCAAAATCAACCCTTTTCTTATTCTGTTAAGCGTCTTGGGCGGCCTTATTATTTTTGGTCCGACGGGATTCCTGCTCGGGCCGCTCATCCTAAGCTTGCTTTTCGCGCTTTTGAGCATTTACCCGGTTTTGATATTAAAAAGAGAAGAGATAATTTAGTTTATTGGTTCCGGTTTCGCGGAGATAAAGTAGGTTATTTCCGGTTGTTATTTTTTTTGTTATAGTATTTATATGGGAGTTTTGATTGTTGTTCAAATAGTTTTTTATCTTGTTTTCTCGCTGGCGATTATAATTTTCAGTGTTTTGGCCTTGGTTTTGCTTTATAACTTTATCCGCATCGAAAAGAATATCAGGAAAATTTCCGAGAATCTCGAAAATGCTTCGGAAGACGTAAAAGAAAACCTCGAGTCTTTAATCGGGAAAATACTCACCCTGCCGATTTTATCTTTTTTCTTTAACAAAATGTCCGCGAAAGGTCGTCATAAATCATCCAATAAATAAAATGGCAAAAAGATTTTTGAAGGGAGCGCTTATCGGGGCGGCGCTGGGAGTGGCTGCCGGCCTGATGCTCGCGCCGGAGGAAGGAAAAAAATTCCAGAAAGACGCCAAGAAGAAATACGCCAAGTTTTACGCCGAAGTGGCCCCGAAGCTGAAAAAGATGCGTGAAGTCGGCGAGAAAGATTTTAAAATTTTCATAAAGCAGGCGGCGGAAAACTACGCAAAAGCCAAAAAAATGTCCGAACCCGAAAGAAGGACGTTGGGTAAAGAAGCCCAGGCTCTCTGGAAGCATCTGTCCAAGCACGCTTAAAAAACAAAACCCCGCGAAAGCGGGGATTTTTGTAGGCGAAGCGATATAATTTGACTATGAAGCTAAAGAATCCGGTTATTTACACTATCGGCCACTCCAACCGGACGATGAAAGAATTTTTGGATATGCTGCGGGCATATTCAATCAAAGAATTAGTCGATGTCCGGACAATAGCCCGGTCGCGGCATAATCCCCAGTTTAACGAGGCGATGCTGAGGTATCGGCTTAAGGCCGCTAAAATAATTTATAAAAGATTAAAAAAACTTGGAGGGCTTAGGCGCGCCGCCAAAGATTCCGTTAATCTTGGCTGGCGAAACAAATCCTTCCGCGGCTACGCCGATTATATGCAGACCAAAGAATTCGCGGCGGGAATTAAGGCGCTTCAAAAAATCGCCGCCAAAAAGAAAACGGCCATAATGTGCGCCGAAGCTTTGCCCTGGCGTTGCCACCGCTCGCTTATTGCCGACGCTTTGATTAAACAAAAATGGCGGGTTAAACATATTATGTATTTGAAAAATTCTTATAAGCACGAAATCACTCCTTTTGCCCGCGTTAAAAACGGAAAAATTATTTACCTCGTTAAATAATTTCGTCGAAGACGAAATTGCTTTTTAAATATTTAACAGGGTAAATCCTGCCAAGTAATCCGCCTTGAGCGGGTTGACCTAAATTTTTTGAAATAAATTCCCGCACCTATATATGGGCGCGGGAATAAAACGCCCCTCCGTAGAGGGGCGAAAGGAGGGGAATGTAGAAGAAGGTTACGCGGTCATATATTAATCGCACACTAAAGCACGCGCTCGCCTTCTCCATTAGAATAAATTAGCCTTAATGTGCTAAATAAAGCATAGCAAATCTAAATAATTTGTCAAGAGGCAGTTTCTGGTTGGTTGCGTTATAATGAATTAGGTTTAAAACCAGCAAAAATGGCCGAGAAAAAATACAAAAAAGCTTTAATAACGGGCGCATGCGGTTTTTGCGGCTCTTATATGGCGGAACTGCTTTTGGAAAACGGCTATAACGTCCACGGGACTTGCCGAGCGTCTTCGGATAAAAAATATATCAAAAACTTGGCTCTGGAATTTATTCCAGCCGACTTAACCAAGCCGGAAGACTGGTCGAAAGTCCTTGAGGGAGTGGATATTGTTTTTAACACCGCCGCCATTTTCGATTATCTGTCCAATTTGGAAGAAATGAGGAAGGTCAACGTTGAGGGAACGAAAAACTTGCTCGAAGCGGCAAAAAAAGCCGGCGTCAAAAGGTTTGTCCACTGGAGCACGTGCGATATTTACGGCGATCCGCTTCCCGAATTTACTCCTATCGCCGAAAATCACCCCGTCAATCCCAAAAACCCTTATCAAATTACCAAATGGGAGCAGGAAAAATTGGTCGTTGATTTCTGCCAAAAAAATAAAATTGATTACACCGTTATCCGGCCGTGCCCGATATACGGGCCAAGAAGCAAGTATGGCATAGTTTCCATCCCTATTGTTATCGGCAAGGGCTACGTCCTTTTTTATCTTAGAGGCGAGAAGCTCCATCTGCCCTTAGTCCACGTCAAAGATGTTTGCCGCGCCGCTTTGTTTCTGGCGGAGCGCGACGAATCTATCGGCGAAACCTACCAGGTTTGCGACGATACCTGGTATACCCACGAACGGGTTTTCGGGTATATAGCCGAAATTTTCGGAATAAGGCGAGAGATGGTTGGTTTGCCTTTGCCGGTTTGGTTGGTGAAGATAATGCTAAAAAAACTTGCCGTTTTCTGGCGGAGGAAGTCGAAAGAAGCTTTTCCGAGAAGGATGCCTTTCGATGCCGATGAGCTGGATTATGGCTATAATGATTACCGGTTCAGCAACGCCAAGCTGAAAAATCTTGGCTTTAAATTCGATTATCCGGATTTTAACGTCGGAATGCCGGAAACAATAGATTGGCTGAAAAAAAATAATTTAGTATGAAAAAAGGAAAAATAATTATCGCCGGCGCCGCTATTTGCGGATTGGGAATATTCGACAGTTTTTTGCTGGACCCGTTTTTGCTTATCATCGCCGGAATAATTGTCGCTTACATTGCGGCTCAATTCGCCAAAAATTTTTTCTCAAGAAGAAAAATTGTCCGGATACTGGGCGTCGCAACTATGGTTATTTTTTGGGGCGTTAGCGCTTCGCTTTATTTCAACCTTCCCGCGCTTAGCTGGATTTGGAAAATTATCGGCGCGCGCTCGGGTACGGACTGGATGCTCAATTCCGGCGTTTTTAATTTTGAATTCACCAATCTTCCGGCGGCAACCAACGTGATTGCCGGATTCCTTTTCGCCCTTTATCCTTTATGGCTTGTCTTGGGCATGAAATTAGGGACTATTTTATTCGGCGCCCAAAAAGGACAGAAAGGTTTGGTCGGGTTGCTTAGGTTGAAAATTGGCAGCGAGGGGTAAATAATAACTAAGTTATTATTTAGACCGAGCGAACCAATTTTATGAGCAAAGCGAATCAATAATTTTTGAAATGAATTCCGGAAATAAAATGGGAATAATCGGCGGCAGCGGAGTTTATAATCTCGGCTTGCCGCTTAAGGAAAAATTAATTAAAACGCCTTATTCCAAAAAGGCGGTGGCTGTTTTCGCGGGCGATTACAAAGGAATCGAGGTCGTGTTTCTGAACAGGCATGGGAAAAATCACGCTGTTCCGCCGCATCTTATAAATTACCGCGCCAATATTTTCGCGCTGAAAAAAGCGGGGGTTAAAGCGATAATCTCAGCGAACGCGGTCGGCGCCATATCCCCGTCGATAAAATTGGGAGATTTTATAGTCATTGACCAGTTCATTGATTTTACCAAATTCCGGCAAGCGACTTTTTTTGAAGGCGGGAAAAACGGTGTCGTTCATACCGATATGACAAATCCTTTCTGCGAAGCGGCCAGGCGGGCTGTTTTAAAAGCCGCTTCGGAACTGAAAATCAAATGCGTCAACGGCGGCACTATCGCGGTTTGCGAAGGGTCGCGCTACGAAACGGCGGCGGAGATAAGGGCTTATAAGATTTTAGGAGCGGATATGGTCGGAATGACGACTTACCCGGAGGTTGCTTTAGCCAGAGAGGCGGACATCTGTTACGTCGCGATTGGCGTTGCCTCCAATTACGCCGCCGGCATTTCCAAAAAACCACTAAGCCACCAGGAGGTTATCGCGACGATGGGCGAAAAAGAGAAAGATTTGAAGAAGCTGATATTGAAGTCTTTGGAGATTCTAAGCTCTAAAAACAGCTTTCATTAACGATAAAAAATCAGCAGTCAGAGTTTTTATTCGGACGAAAATCCGCTTTGTAAATCGTAAAGGCTTTTATAAACTCCGCCTTCGATTTTAATCAAATCATTATGGCTTCCTCTTTCGGCGATTTGGCCGTCTTTCAAAACCAAAATAGTATTGACTTCCCTGACGGTGCTTAGGCGGTGGGCGATAATGAAAGTAGTCCTTCCTTCCATTAATTTATTCAGAGATTTTTTTATCAGGTGTTCGGATTTTGCGTCCAGCGCCGAAGTCGGCTCGTCCAAAATAAGGATGTCGGGATTTCTCAAGAAAGCCCGGGTAAGGGCTATGCGTTGTTTCTGCCCGACGGAAAGCTTGATTCCTTTCCAGCCGACCACTTGATTGTATTTTTTCGGGAAGGATTCTATAAATTCGTCGGCGTATGCTTCCTTGGCGGCCTTTATCATTTCTTGCTCCGGACCGGCTGTATTCCCGTAACGGATGTTATTTTTAACGGTAGTATTGAAAAGAGTCGGCTCCTGAGGAACGACCGCGATTCTGGAGCGGTACGCGGTCAGGTTCATTTTTTTAACATCTATTCCGTTAACCAAGATTTTGCCTTTCTGCGGGAAATAAAATCCGGAGATAAGGTCGATAATCGTTGTTTTCCCGACACCCGATTCGCCGACGAGCGCGATTTTTTCTCCCGGCTTGACGTTGAACGATATTCCCCTTAAGGTCTCCCTGCTGTTTTTGTAGGAGAAATAAACATTATCGAAAACAACTTCTCCTTTAAGTTTTTTCGGAGAAACCGCGTTTTTGGGCTCGTAATTTTCCGTCGGGAATTCCAATATTGATTCGGACCTGATTATAGCCACTAATCCATTCTGGATTGTCTGCTAATTTTGCCCTAAAACCACGAATGGCCCCAAAACCATTGCCGCATAACCGTTGAACGCCACGAGCTCGCCCGGCGTGATTGTGCCGTTCCTTACTAAAAAAACCGAAGACACAAAAATCGAAAACTGGGTAAGGGTTACCAGGACTTTTTGGGAAAAATTCAGTTTTTGGAAAATCGTGTTCATGTCGACCCAAAGTTGGGCGGCCCGCTCTATGAAATTTCGGCGCATTAATTTTTGCTCTTTCTTTTCTGTCGCCGCCTGTTTTATTTCTTTTATGTTTCCTAAAATATCCCAGGTATAGCCGTAGGCCGAATTATACGCGCGGTGCATTTTTTTCTGGAGCGCGGCGAGGCCGGGAACCGCTTCCCAAAGTATGAAAATATAAATTAAAATAGCCGCCAGAAGGATAAGGGAAAGCCTCCAGTTTATGGAAAACGTGATGATAAGCGCCACAATTATGCTTAAAAAATTCGGCAGCAAAGATAAGAGGACATTGGTAACGATGCTTGACAGCCAGCCGGCGGCGCGGTCTATTCTGTTGGCGGCATCGCCCTGTTTGCGGTTAGCGTGGAAAGACATAGGCATTTCGAGCAGCCTTCCAAGCCCTTGCACGGTATATTCGCCCTCCGGATAAACCCCTAATTTCGCGTTAGTGGAATCGGTCCGCCAGCTTATTATATTGCTTCCCAGCTGAAGCGACAGCCAGATGGTTATAAATAAAAAAACCGGAAACAGCGAGGCGATAATATTCTTTGATAAGCTGATGATATAATCGAATATTTTTCCGGCGACAAGGGGAACGAACGCTTGGGCGGCGGCGTTAATCAGGCCGAACAGCACGAGTATCAAAAGATTTTTCCAGTATGGCCGCAAATATTTAAAGATTACTTTAAAACCCTTAAAAAAGGCATCGCGCGAGATGCCTCCAATTTTCTTCGTGGTTTTTATTTGCGGATTGTTTATCATATTCAGTTTAATAGTTGTTTAATTAAGGATATTTGTCATAAAATGATTGAAAAATAGTTTTGGCGGCGGTATAGTGTTAATAGTCTTTTTTATTTTAATAAGGAGGCGTTATGCCGGTAATAAGAGTAAGCGGAAACCCCGGCTCGGGCAAGACTACTCTTTGTAAACGTTTGGCGGACTATCTCCGTTACGGATATTCCTATACAGGGGGCATTTTCAGGGAATTCGCCAAAGAAAGAGGGCTTTCCATCGAGGAATTTTATAAACAAGTATCGTCCAACCCGGAGCTGGAAAAGAGCATCGACGCGCGGCAGGAAAAATTAATGAATGAGCGCGATAATCTTATTGTTGAGGGCAGAATGGCGCCTTTCTTATCCTGCGCGTTCAAAACAATCAACGTTAAAATCGCTGTTTCGCCGGGGGAAGGGGCGAGAAGGCAGCTTTTACGGAAGGAAAACAAGAATAAAGCCTTAAGCGAGATGATTATTCTGTCCGAAGAAAGGATGAATCAGGAACGGGAAAGGTACCGCGCCCTCTACGGAATAGACGACTATCTCGCGGATGAGCGCTTTGATATTATTCTTGATACCACGGAGCTTGATGTCGATGAAGCGTTCGAAGAATTGCTGAAAGCAGTGAATAAATTATTAAAATAAATCATAGGCCGTCGGAAGACGGCTTATTTTTTCTTATGTTTTGAGTGGCGGTTTGTCGCGTTCAAAATGGCTTCCGGATTGATTTTGGCGAATTATGTTATGATACATAAAAAGGTCGGTTTTTATAAAAACGCATAAATATATCAATGGACGACAAAATGGAAAATAAAATGAACGACGGAATGAAGCATCCCGAAGGCTGCCGCTGCGACGAGTGCGCCGGATACGGCCACATGCATCATATGCATATGAATGGAATGTGCTGCCACGGCTATATGGGCGGACATAAGCTGATAAAAATAATCATCGGCCTGATTGTTCTCGCTGTTGTTTTTTGGGCTGGCGTAAAGATAGGAGAAATCAGATCGTTTTACGGAGTTTACGGCTCTAACGGAATTTATATGATGCGGGGAATCAGCCCCGAAGCCTGGTACGGAATGATGGGATACGGCCTTTCGGCGACGACTTCAAATCCGGCTCAAACAAAATAAAGATTCGGGTTATTTAAAAAATCCGCCTAGCTCTTTCATAAGAAGGGCCGGGCGGATTTTTATTTTGCTATTATCCGAATCCCGGAAAATAATCGGTTTTGACGCGATTTTTTTTGACGCCCATATCTTTCAAAATAACGCCAAAATTCGCTACCATTGAAGGCGGGCCGGAGACGTAAAAATTCCGTTCGTTATAATCGGGGACTTCTTGAGCTATGATTTGGGATGATAGCCGCCCGCGGTATCCCCGCCATGAGCCGGAGATATTTTCTTCGTCCGTCAGGATGTGCACGGTTTTTATATCCAATTTTTCCTTCGCCTCTTCCAGAATTTCCTTATAAGCGATATCGCCGGAGTTCTTATTCGAATAAAAAACGACAATCTGCCTTTTCTCGTTCTTGTCCAGTAAGTATTTAATCATGCTCCGGAAAGGCGTGATGCCGATGCCGCCGGCCATAAAAACCAGTTTTTTGGCCTGATTGTTGGGCATAACGAAATCGCCGGCCAGCTGCGATGCGACGACGGTATCGCCCTTCTCCATTCTCGCGAGCGCTTTTTTGAAACTGCTCGATTTTTCGTAAAATTTAACTCCCGCCCTTATTTTGTTTTCGGTAGGTGACGAAGCAATGGTAAAATACCTCCTGACGCCGCGATTATCGGGATGAGGATGGACCAGCGTCCATTCCATATACTGGCCAGGCTTAAAATCCAGTTTTTTATCGGGCTCGAAAACAAAATCATACTGGCCGTCGGCGATTTTTATTCTTTCTTTCAGTTTTAAAACAAGCTTTCTTTTCGGGCTGATAAGGTAGGAGAAAATATTTCCCGCTACGAGCGCCAGTTCCGGAGTCGAATAAATCCCGCCGATATGAACGAAGGGAGCGAAAAGAAACCCGACAAGCGCGCCGTAAATAATCCGCGAATTTCTTCTGGGTGGAGTTGTCAGCGGCTCGGTCAACATAATGAAAGCAAAAAATAAAATAGGCGAGAGCAGTAAAATTTTTTCGACGCCGATTACCGGATTTTCCCTCGCCGCCAATTTCGGCAGCAGGATAGCCGCGAAAGCCGCGGCAAAAAAGCTCAGCGCCAAATCCCATCTTCTGATTCTTCTCGTTGTGATAGCCCCTAAAACCAGTATGAAAGGCGCCATTACGGCTGTGCCTATCCACCAGCTGGCAGATAGATTCAACCCGAACGACGTCAAAACGACGGCGATGGCGGCCGGATTGAAAATATGCTTTTTCCCGATTGCCAAGATATACTTGGACGCTATCGCCAGAATTCCCGCCCAAATTGCTAGCGTGAAGTACTGGGAATCGTAAAATGATTGGGGAGGCGTTATTATAATCGTTAAAATTAAGGCAGTGATTACGGTTGATTCGAAATTGGACGGCGCCTCGAAAACGCGGGCAAAAATCAGATTAGTCAGCCAGCAAATTGCGGCGATAAAAACGGCGGAAAATAAAAGATAAAGCGGCGAACAAGGGAGAAGACCGAAATATCCCAAAACGGCCGCGGCGGCGATTAAAAACATCAGGCAATAAATAACCAGCCGGTACATCGTTATCCGGTTAATTATTCTATCCGTAAATTTAAGGATTTTTTTAATTGTATTAAGCATTGACGTATTTTTCGAAACCGCTCGTCATGGCGGCGATGCCGTTTTTATCCACTGCGTACCCTTCCAGCCCTCCGGTCTTTTCGATAAAACTTATTCCTTCTTTTCCCATCGCGAAAGCGGCCGTGGCGAACCGGTCGGCTTCGTAAATGTTCGGCCCGACGACGGTCAAACTAACGACGTCCGTTAGAGATTCGCCTTTATGGTTAGGGTTGTAAATATGCTGACCGCGGATATAAGTCCCCGAAGTTGCCACTCCTTTATTTTTAAGGCGTAAAGTTTTTATTATTTCCTGGCTGTTGAAGGGATTTTTTATCCCGATAACCCAATCTTTTCCTTCGGCGTTTTTGCCGCGCGCCTGTATGTCGCCTCCGGCATTGATATAGAAATTGGAAAAACCGCTGCTTTCCAAAATTTTGGCGGCGTTATAAATTGCCCAGCCTTTTACCAATCCAGACGGGTCGTAATTATTTCCGTTCCAAATATCAAAATAGCCCCCGGTTTCTCTTTTTGTTTTTTCTGATAAGTCAAAAACCTCTTTCATTTCGGCGCTCCATTCTTTTTTATCGACAAGCCTTTTGTTTATTCGGGTTATTTCGCTTGTGTTTTTGTAGGTACTGAATTTTTCGTCTATGTATTCGAAATAGGAAAATATTTTTTCGAAATCTTTCTCGACGGCAAAACCGTCGGTAATCTCTACTGTTATCGGCATCCCCATTAAAATTTTTGTTCGTTTCATAATTAATTTTTAGCTTGCGCCAAAGCGGAAGAAAGCGATTCTATAAAGGCGCCGCTGGTCTCGGTGGCGCCGGAAACAGTGTCGACTTGGGCGCTTTGGGTCTGGATGGCTTCGGTTTTTAAAATCGGCATCGCGTATGAATTTATAGCGACCGAATGCATCATATCCTGCGGGTAATTCAAAAAAACGACATCGAAAATTTTGCCGCCGGAAACAACGGCTTCAACCTGGACATTCCCGTAATAAGCGTCGGCGGAGCTGCCGACGTATTTTCCGTCGGCATAAAGTCCGCTTTTGGCGGGCGTTTTTATCGGTTCGCTTTTTATCGGCTGGCTTGCCGGCGGCGCAACGGGCGCGCTTTGAGCCGGCGGCTGGCTTTGGCTTGCCTGCGGGAGATTGTTCTCGCCGGGAGAGGAAGGGTTGGGATTCAGAGAAGTCAAAATATAATCAGCGTTCCTGGTGGAGAAAATATAAAAGACGAAAGCCAAAACAACAAAAGCCGACAGCAAAAATTTTTTCATATGTTTAATGATTATTTTTAACTAAGAAGTAATTTTAATTAAAAACGTGCCTTGTTTTCCGTTTATCCTAACAGGTCAAGTTTAATGTCTTATGATATTAATACGGCTTAATTAAGCGGTTTGGTGCTTTTTCCGGAAAAATCGCTAAAATTCCAATAATAAAAAAGCGGCCTCCTTAAAAAGAGGCCGCAAATGGATTAAATCAGGAAACAGATTTTCTGAATCGGTTGCTTATCAGGTAAATCATCGGTCCGAGTGATATAAGCGCAATTCCCAAAAGCAAGGTGCGGTGATTATTTTCGTTCCGAACAGCGGCAAGGATAAGCAGCGTTAACGGCGGAACAGTGATGCCGATGCAGCCGGCTAATCCTCCGGGAACCGAAAAAGGCCGGGAAAGGTTCGGCTCGCGGATTCTGATCGCGATTAAGGCGCCGAATTCGAGCAAGATGCTTAACCCCGTTAAAAGCACATCCAGCATAATAATGTTGTCGAAGCCAAGTTTCAGGCAGGCCGACCAGGCGATAGTCAGAGTAATAATAGCCACAAGCGGCGCGCCGGTTTTGGGATGGCGATAGGCAAAAATTTTAGGAAGAAATCTATCTTCGGCCATTGCCAGCGGCAATCTGGAGAGCGACATAACCAAAGCGTTGAAAGTTCCGGCGGCAGCGACTGCTCCGCCCGTCATCACGGCTATAGCAAGCCATTTCCCGCCGAATATTCTGCTTACATCTACCCAGTAGCCGGTTTCCCAGCTGCTTGCGCTGATGTTGGTCCGCGATACCGCGGCTATCGGAAGAATATAAGTCAGCGAAACAAGAGTCACGGCGATCGCCATAGAGACGGGATAAGTTTTTTTCGGGTTTTTTACTTCCGCCGCAATAGTGGAAATATTATCCCATCCCATATAATTCCACATCGCTATCAGGACTCCTCCTATAAAGTCTTTTTTAGGGAGATAAAAAACGTGCGCTCCGATTGGCGCGGGGTGGGTAAATCCGTACCAGGCGATAACGGCGAACGGAATTAGGACGGCCGAGGTTATCCAAATAGATCCCCTGCCAACCGCCCTAACGCCAAAAAGGTTCCAGATAACGCAGGTAATAATCATTCCCGCTCCCAGGAAAATCGGCATATAGCCCGTTCCGAAAATCGGATAAATACGCGAGATGTAGGCGGCGAAAAGAGTCGGGTAAATCGCCATATCGAATATGCTGCCGGCAAATGTTAGCCAGGATTCCTGAAATCCCCAAAAATCGCCGAGCCCTCTTCTGACCCAGGCATAAAACCCTCCTTCTTTGGGAAGGGCGCTTCCCAGCTCGCTGACCATAAGAGCGGTCGGCAAACTCCAGATTAATGGGGTGACTATTAAAATTAATATTGCCTTTCCGTATCCGGCGTCTCTGACGAGGTCTTCTAAGCCGAACGGTCCGCCCGCCACAATGCAGTAAACCAGCGCGACCATTGACGCAATTCCAATTTTTTTGGAAAGAGATTCGGATTTTCCCAATCTAAGCCACCTCCTTTTTTAAATTTAATGTTCTAGGAAAAATTGTAAATTGTTTTTTGATGTTGTTAACCCAGTTTAGAAATTATAAAAAATTTTAATTTTATTTAAATCTTACGTTGACAGATAATATTTTGTTTTATAAATTATAAGCAGTTATTTAAAACACAAAAAAGAGGTGTCTTATGAATAATGGAACAATGAAAGCTCATCTGAGAACCGCGTATATGCTCGCCAAACAAGGTCCGGATCCGTCAACTCAAAATTCTGCTCTTATTGTCGACGAAAAAGGCGTTATTCTGGCTCAGGCTGTCAATCGCTTTCCTGATGGCGTTGAATACAGGACGGAGAGATGGGAGCGGCCGCTGAAATATAAAATTATCGAGCACGCTGAAAGGAATGCGATTTTCTCGGCCGCTTCATATGGTATTAAAACCAAAGGCTTAATAATGGTCTCCCCGTGGGCAGCCTGTTCCGACTGCGCTCGCGCGATTATCCAATCGGGAATCAGGACGCTGATTACCCACAAACAGGCGCATGACCGTTCGCCTGACTTCTGGAGGCAGGAGATCGAAGTCGCGTTCCAGATGTTTAAGGAGGCCGGAGTCGAGGTTGTTTTTTACGACGGCATAGTCGGCGTTTCGGGAGTGCTGCACAGCGGAAAACTTTGGAATCCTTAAGGGATTGTTTAATTTGCCCGCGAAAGATTATATTCTTCGCGGGCTTTTTCTTTCTTCTTTTTGATGCCGATAATATTTGTTCCCTGCTATCTCTTTTTATAATTAAATCAGCTTTTACCCAATCAACAGCAACCGATAGGGGAGGATTCCGACCGCGCTTTAGTCTGTCGTTTTTGATATTCTTCCTTGCAATTTTCCGAACAGAATTTTTTGCCAGAGGCTTCGGGGTAATTTTTCCCTTCTTTCAATTCCATTTTGCAAACCGGACATTTTTTATGGGGTACGGACGTTCCGCTTGCGGACGTGATTGCCCGCACCCACAAACTGGAGCACGGCGGCACCTTCGCCATCTTTCTGGCCTGCGATGCCCTGCGCCAGGGCTACCAGGCCACCCTCTACACCTACAACCTGACCGTGTTCGATCCCACCTGGTTTGTGCCCG
>JAVHRF010000068.1:0-3274 GCA_036171515.1 Minisyncoccota bacterium
CCTTCCTTCGGGATATACCTATAACTGTGTCTCTTCCACTTCTACCCATAATACGGATGGCACGGGATGGCTTCCCGTGAAGTTAGCTTCCACTTCTTCCGGGACTCCCTTAGGTTCCCTCCCTAAAGACCCTACCAACGCCTCTTCCTCCGGACTCTATTATACCTATATTACGGATGGGAACGGGAATTATGAGTTAACGATGATGCCCGAAAGTACTAAGTTCGGAATTGGCGGGTCTAATGATGTTGTCTCGGCTGACGGAGGGCAATATCCTGAAATGTATGAAACTGGGAATAAACTAACCTTGCTTCCTATTGATTATTATCCTTCCTTGGTGGGATTTTGGAAATTTGATGAGGGAACTGGAAATATTGCTTATGATAGTTCGGGGCATAGTAAGAATGGAACATTAATAGGTACTACAGATCTTCCGATTTGGCAAACATCAGGATGTATTTCTGGTAATTGTTTATCATTTGATGGTACGGATGATTATGTTACTACATCGTTGCCTACAACAGCTAATAGAAATATATCTTTAGCAGTATGGGTAAATTTAGCAACCACATCGCTAAGTGGGGGTATAATAGATATGAGTAGCGGTGGAGCAAATGGATATGCTTTTGGCATTGGTGTTTGCGGCGGCACTATGTTTGGTTCAGCAGGAAATAATATCATTGGTCTTTACGGAAATGTAAGATGGATTCATACTAATTGTAGCGCCATCGGAACTGGTTGGCACCAACTGGTTATGACTATAGATAATAATGGAATACCTAGCTTTTATAAAGACGGACAATTCGTTTTTTCACCTCCTGGTTCTGGACCCGGTGGTGTTGGCGGGATACTCTCTATGAATCGTATAGCTACTTATTTTTTGACCGATGTTTTAGATAGCGTCCGAATATATAAAGTTGCGCTCTCGGCAACTCAAATCCAGGCGATATATAACGCCAAACAGTAGAGGATAGGAACTAGGAGATAGTGATTAGGAGCTAGAAAATAGTAGTTAGAATTTAGCGGTCCCGCCAAAGGCGGGTTCAGCCGCCTTCGGAGGCCAAGTATGAAGAGAGGCGCGATTACGGATAAAAAATTATAGATTGCGGATTAAGAATTTTATTTTTAATTATCTCTTTTCCTATTCGCGATTCGTAATTTTATATCCGTAATTCGTAATTCGCGAATCAAACAACTAATTTCAGCAGCGCCTCTTCGTATTCAAGCTTTCCCGACTTTATCAGCAAATCCAAATAGGCGAATTCGGGAAGTTTTTGCGGCCAGACAGCTGATAAAATGTTAAAAATTTTCCCTCCGCCCCCGCCTTTTTCAAACAGAATTTCCAGGGCCTCCAGGCGACGGCCGGCAGAAGGAGATTTCAAATCCTGCAGCCGGCTCCAAAAATCAACCGGCATCCGCGAGTTTAAAAATTCCAGCTCTTTTTTGTCTAAATTTCTGTTTTTCAAAAAGCTAAGCTTTTGAAGCTCGGTCGTAAGTCCCCAGGTATCGTTCTGGAAAATCTTAGCTAAAAAACCGGCCGCCGCCGGAGTCAGTTTTAATCCCGCTTCGTCCGCTTTAACTTTAACAAAACTAAGCCACTTCGCGTCAGAGAGATAATCAAACTCCTGGACGACGACCGGTTTTTTAAGGAGAAACTTCAAATCGGCCGGCAATTTTTCTTTTTCGGATATTAAAATATGGCTGGATTTATCGCCGCTGGCCGATTTTAAAATCGGCGCCAGCTTTTCTTTTCTTAATTCGATTTTAAGACTGGAAATATTTTTTAAAACTGCCAGCTTGGCATCCTCAAAAATGGAGCGATTGGCCATAAAGCTTCCCAAACCGGAAACCTCATCTTCGTCGAAATCGAAAATTTTCAGGTTTAAAAATTTTCTTTTCTTTTTGTATTCTCCGGTTATTTCCTTTCTTTTTTCTTCCCGGCGGAAATCGTCCGGGCCGGTTAAAAGAATTATCATTTTAATATTTGGCAGCGCGGGCAAAAATGAGCCGACCGGCCGCCCATTTTTTGGCGGACAATAACAGCGCCGCAGCGCGGGCAAGGCTTCCCTTCGCGGCGGTAGACGTTCAAAACTTCGCCGAATTTTCCCTTAACTCCGGCCGTATCCCTAAAATCGCTCGTGGAAGTGCCGCGCAATTTGAGCGCTCTCTTCAAAATTTTTCCGGTTGCCAAATAAATTTTTTTAAGCTCCGAGTCGTTTAAAGAATTGGCGGGACGGAAAGGATGCACTTTCGCTTCCCACAAAATTTCGTCCGAATATATATTGCAGATACCGGAGATTTTTTCCTGGTACATCAAAACAGCTTTTATTTTCCTTTTTTCTTTTTTGATTATTGTTTTGAATTTTTCAAAAGTAAATTCTTTGGAAAGCGGCTCGATTCCCAATTTTTGAAGAGCGGGCATTTTTTCAATTTCCTCACGCGGACCTAATAGAACTTTGGCGAATTTCCTTAAATCAGATAAAACTAGCATTTGACCATTGTCTAAAAAGAAAACTATATGAATATAGCCATTTACTTTTTCGTCGAAACGGCCACCAAGCAAACTCTTCCAGCCCGAATTTGTTTTCTGCCATTTTCCCACCAGCATATGACCGGTCATTTTCTGATGAACAAGAAGAAGCCTGTTTCCGCTTAAATAGATAAGGATGTTTTTGGCTCGCCTGGCAGCGGACTCTATTTTAGCGCCTTTGATATTTTTTTCGAAATCTTTGGCTTTTGGCTTTTTGATTATTTTCGGCGTATCAAACCAAACGCCGGTTATTTTCCGGCCGATTATTTTTTTATTCAAGTCGTCGACAACTGTCTGGACTTCGGGAAGTTCGGGCATTCCAGTATATCAACTTCCAGTATTCAACGATTCTTGATGGCGTTTATATTGCCGAATCCTTAGCCCCAAGAATCTGCGACCTTGAGTGGTTTTTAAATAATTTTCTCTGCGTTTGGCGTCCTGAGCGTTTAAACAGCCTTCAAAATAAATAAGCTTGAACGGCAATCGAGATTTAGTGGAAGAAGAAAGGCCTTCGTCGTGTTCTTTTAGTCTTCTTTTAAGATTATCGGTATAGCCAATATAGCGGTTGCCGTCCCGCAAGCTTTCAAGAACGTAAGCATAGAAGAACGCGCTGGAAGTTGTATTACTGGACATTTTATTATTGGTTAAATGAAGCTCCTCGCCGCGGAACCAGATTCGAGTCGGTCGGCAGGGTGAAATAAAATATGCTGCCGTGATTTATTTCCGATTCCACCCAAATTTTTC
>JAVHRF010000069.1:0-3261 GCA_036171515.1 Minisyncoccota bacterium
GAGCCTACGATATTTACTCGCGTCTTTTGAAGGACCGCATCATCTTTTTGGGCGGGCCGATAAATGACGAGGTGGCGAATAACGTCATTGCCCAGCTCTTGTTTCTAGCCAAGGAAGATCCGAAGAAAGGAATTGAGCTATATATAAATTCCCCGGGCGGCTCGGTTGTTTCGGGCCTCGCGATTTTTGATACCATGCAGCACATTAAACCGGACGTTTCCACAATTTGCGTCGGCATGGCGGCCTCCATGGGGGCGGTGCTCTTGGCGGGCGGGAAAAAAGGAAAGCGATTCGCGCTTCCGAACGCGGAGATACTTATCCACCAAATAATGGGGGGAGTGGAGGGCCAAGCGACCGACATTGAGATAACCGCGCGACAGATTGTAAAAATAAAAGACAAGCTGAATAAAATTTTGGCCACCATAACCGGCCAGTCTATTTCTAAAATAGAAAAAGATTCCGACCGGGATTTCCACATGACTCCCGCGGAAGCGAAAGAATACGGATTGATTGATGAGATAATCAAGGCCAAGCGATAAGCGAGAGCCCGCCGAAAGGCGGGTTTTTGGTTCACGGTTTTGTCGGAAAAGTTGGAAGTGATAGAATTTATAAATGCTGAAAAACGAGATGTATAAAAAGGAATACGGGGTTTTCCAAGTATTTATCCGCCACACGGATCAGAAGCAATTGCTCGTTAAAAATATCCTGAAGTGGATGAATAAAAATAAAAAAACCATTGCCCCTGGATATGTTTTTACAGATATCGGAGCCGGGGACGGAACAGTCACCGGTCCAATCGTCGATTATTTGCACGGACTGGTAGATTTCACCTGCAACTATATTGAGCCATCTAGATTAGCGGTGGATTTTAGAAATAGGAAAAGAAAATCAAACATACATTTTATTGCCAAAGATGTAAATAAAATCTCTATTCCAAAATCAAATTTTATTCTTTCTTCTCACGTTTTGATATATTTGAAAAACTATTTCAATGTTTTGCTAAAGATTTATAAATCACTTAAATCGGGCGGAGTTGCGCTCGTAGTTCTAACGAATAAAACAAGCGGTGATAATTTAATAAAAAAGAAATTAACCGGCAGGGATAGCCTGAGCTTGGCCCCCTCGATAATTTCTTTTTTAGAGAAAAACAAAATACGCCATCGTCATCAAATTGTAAAATCACTTATTGATTTTAGCTGCTGCGAGAAGGATAAAATTACCCACACCTGCAAATCAATGATTTCCTTTGTTTACCACAAAAATTTGGAGAGCCTAACGCAGAAAGATTGTGATAAGTTTCTTTTAGAGGCGCGGAAGCATTTTGGCAGGAAAGATCGCTTAGTAAAGAAGGAGGATTATATCTGGCTTTTCAAGGGCTAGAAAACAGCCGGAATTCATCCTTAATCTTTCTGGCGGAAAGCGCACTCCTCTTTTCTTGACAGAAAATGGTTTTAGGTGTATAATTTCAGCACGAAAGCTTGAAAAACATACCCTTCGGGGTTTAACAGAAAGTGAGAATTTGTGAAAGAAGCCTTTTCGGTACTTGCCGGAATTCTCTTCATCGCAGCGTTTATTCCATACGTGCGGGCAATCTTAAGAAAAGAGACTCGTCCCGCCAAGGCGTCTTGGCTCATCTGGGCCACACTCGACACCGTCACGCTCGTTGACATGCATGCAAAGCATGCCGTGAACGGGCAGATCATCGCAGCGGTTCTCGGAGCGTCAACCATCGTTTTCCTCTCGCTTCGATTCGGGGAGTCTGGTTGGACCAAACTCGACAAGCTCTACCTCGGCGGCGCTGCCGTTGGAATCGGACTCTACTTCTATAGTCCGCTCCTGAGCATTGCCGCGAGTCTTTTCACCGTCTTCATCGGCTCCTTCCCGACCTTCACGAGGGCTTGGAAGAATCCCGAAAACGAAGATAGGCTCGCATGGTCGCTCTGGTGGCTCTCTTGCGTCGCGGCGCTAATCGCCGTTCCGCAGTGGACCATCGCCGATGCCGCGCAGCCGCTGACTTTCACCGTCATCGAGTCGGTTATGGTGTTCATCCTGTTCATCAAGCCGACGCCCAATTCTCAGTCGAAGAAGGAGAAGCCATGAAGAACCCCCTTACCTCCGCGTGGCAGTTCATGAGGTGGTGGCAGGCCAAAGAGCCACACAACAAGACAGAAATCACCAGCGTCTTCGTCAGCACCGGCCTGGCCGTGATCGCGGCGATTGTCTACCTCTGCGGGGCTCACGGTGTCAGCGCGATGGTGGCAGTGGTGGCGTTGTTCGCGCTCACGCCATACTCCTTCGCCCACATGTGCGATGAAATCTGCGGTCCGCCGCCGATCAAGGACAGCCAGCCGTCTATCTGATTCGTCGGGTCATCCGCCGTCAACCCGGCCGCCTCTCGTGGGCGGCCTTTTTTTTATTCTATTTTCGACTTAAGATTATAAAAATGGCGGTAATAAGAGACGAAAAACTTATTGACGAGGCGCTCTCCCGGGGCATAGAGCAGATTTACCCGACGCCCGAGGCGCTTAAAAAGGTGCTTCTTTCGGGTAAAAAATTAAGGATTTACTGCGGGTTTGACCCAACCAGTCCCCATTTGCATTTCGGCCACGCTGAACAACTTCTGACCCTCCGGAAATTTATGCGCCTCGGCCACGAAGTCATATTTTTGATAGGGGATTTTACCGCCAGAATCGGTGACCCGACCGACAAAACGGGCGCACGGGTTCCGCTTTCCCAAAAACAGATTTCGGAGAATATGAAAACTTTTGAAGAGCAGGCGGGGAAAATAATGAAAATAGCCGGACTTTTCGGAAGCGGGGCAAAAATAAAATTTAATTCCAACTGGCTCTCCCGCCTGGATTTTTCCGAACTCGTAAAACTCGCGCAAAACTTCACCGTTCAGCAAATGATAGAGCGGGACATGTTTCAGGAACGGCTGAAATCGGAAAAGCCCATCGGCCTTCATGAATTTTTTTATCCGCTCATGCAGGGGTATGACTCCGTGGCGATGGACGTGGACGCGGAGGTCGGAGGAAGCGACCAGACCTTCAATATGCTCGCCGGACGGCACTTACAAAAGATTTATAACAACCGGGAGAAATTTGTGATAGCAACCAAGCTTTTGGTTAATCCTAAAACCGGAAAAAAACTAATGAGCAAGACGGAAGGAACGGTTATTAACCTGGACGATTCAGCGACGGACATTTTCGGGAAGACGATGTCTCTCGAAGACGACGCGATGTTCGTTTTCGCGGAACTCTC
>JAVHRF010000070.1:0-3257 GCA_036171515.1 Minisyncoccota bacterium
AAAATAAAAAAAAAACGCGACTGCCACCGCTAAAATAGCGGTCAGAATAACAATATTCATTCAAAACTATTATAATCTATAAAAAATCGGAAGTCATATACATAAAGGACGGTTCCAATAAAAAGAGAGGTTTTCAGCCCCTCTTTTGAACGCTCAATTTATCAATTGAATTTTTGACTATCCTTTTGGCTCTGGCTTCGACGCTTGCTTTTAATTGGAAGCGATCATCTTCTGTTTCCGCGGCGCCTTTCGCTTTTTGGAAAACCGCTTCTTCGACATCCCATTTCGAAGATAATAAATTAATAAGCTTTTCAATGTCTTTTTGGCTCAATTCTTTATTTTTCAAATCATTGATATTATCTTCTAATGTCTTTTGAGTCCATCCGAAAATGGTTTTTTCGAGCTCGCTTTTCAAATCTTCATCTTGAAAGACTTTTCCGGGAAAGCTGTTTTTGTTTATTTCGCAGTAATCCATCCAGAATTCCATCGCTAAAACCGCTCCGATATTTTTGATCATTCCCGCAAGAATGCTAAGATTCCTGCGCAAATCATCCTTTTTCATCTTCAGAGCGTCTTCATCGTTGTTTTTGCCAATCATTTTTTCTCCTTTTTGTATTTAAAAATCCTAAAATGATAATAACAAAATTAGGCAATTCTTCCAATGTTTTCGCTCAAACATAAATTCCCCCTTCCCTTAAATACAGCGGTTCGAATAACGTCCAACTGGCGGAGCAGGAAATATAAAGTATCGGAAGACCTATGAGGGGTGGGGTTTCAGGACGACTTAAGTGCATATAAATGACGTCCTCCCCGCTTTAGCGTGCGGGGTTTCCCACTAAAAGAAAAACCCCGCTCGTTAAAGCGGGGTTTCAGGAAACTATTTCCAATCCCATCTGAATCCCCAGTAAGGTCCAGTTGGCTGCAACAGTACCATTGGCGCATCGCCGACTTTGTAGCCTCCGATAACGCTGTATTTATCCCGAAAGTTGATGGCCAATTGGAAGTCTGCTACAAATAGCATCGTCCGGTTGTATCTTATGGCATTCACGAATATTCCCGGCTCAATGAAGCCCAAGAATTTCCGTTGATAGCTACTTTGAGCCATCCAGTTGACAGGATAGTCGCTCCCGTCGTAAGTATCACCGAGAAACAGATATATTTTATCTTTTTCTCCGGTATACGTGTAGTCTGCCGCCAGCATGTTTACGTTCATCAGCCATCCCTTATCCCTGTGATACCAGTGTTCTGACCAATGGTACCAGCCAAACGTCGCCGTTTGTCGGCTGTCGATATCATAGCTAATTACGGGCCATAAATTAAAATTTATGGTCTGGAAATCGACGCCAGGCGGACGATTTCCCGATATCGGCCTGATGTCGCACTTTATGCCAAGTCCGAGATTATCAAACTGGATCAGTGTCGGATAGTTCTTTATATCGGCTTCCCATCCGATATTATTCCTGAAATCCGGATAAGCGCGTATTTCCAATCCTCCCAGCGCCTTCTCTAAAAACTGGACGTTCTCAGCGTGAGCTAAAGTAGCAGTTGCCAACATGATCAGCAACGCCAATAAACTCTTTTTCATACACCCTCCTCTCCGCCAAAGCGGATAATTTTTTTATTTTTCAAATAACCATATCTAATTAAAATGTACCACTAAAAGTGGTGTTTGTCAATCCCAGCGTAATGGTTTAATAGCTTGTAATCGCGCAGCTATTTCTCCCCAAGACAGCGGTTCGAATAACGTCCAACTGGCGGAGCGCTGGAGGTCAGACAAAAGAGACCTAAGGAGCGCAATTTTAGGGCTTGAGGAGCAATTTATCCAAAAGCAAATCAATATCTTGATTCTTTTCCCATTGCTTCTTCATTTTTTCAAACATTACTTCCGTTCCTTTGTATAGCCGAGTCGGGAATTTGAATATCTTTTTATAAGGATTCCATTCTTCGATAACATTGTTAAAAACTTCGGATAATTCCCAAATATAATCCTTGGATTTACCGGCGATTCTAGATCGTTCATTTAAGCCATATCTGTTTTTAATGTAATCAAAAAACATAAAATGCAGCATCTCGTGCGCAATCACCTTATTGGCGTATTTGGGCATGGTATGCCTGTAGGGAAAATAAAATGTTTTATGCGATGTGTCTCGGAGATATGAATGCCAAACAGTCGCGAATCCAATGTAGTGTCCGGACGGCCAAGGATAGTTTTTAAAAATTCGGCTAACTATTTGAAAATACCTTTTTTCAACCTTTCTCCAATCGGCCCGAACCGCTTTCGTCCCGTTTTCAATTTCTTGTCTGTGGGCTTTATAGTAATACCTTGCGTAACCCGAGATTAACCGCCTCCTCTTTTCTCTTGAAACACTCTTGTTGGCAACATAATAAAGAACATCGGGAAGAAATTTCTTTAAAAAATCCCTTCTGCCCATTTTAATTTCGCTGTTTGCGAAGCCGACTCCATTCCTGGCATCGATTGACGGCTCAACCATAAATTTTAATTCCGGGTGTGTATCTTTAATACTTATGATGTTAATACGAAAATAAATAAATGACTAGTTCGCTAATAATAAATCGGCTATAATTTTCAGAATAATTAATAATTATTAATTATTTTCTTTTAAAAAACCTTCCGCTTGATTCGGAAGGTTTTTTATATTTCCTAGCGAGCCCATACAGAAGTTTTCTTAAGCGATGGACGGGCGACGGAAATTCAAGCGCCGTGACAGCGCTTATATTTATTGGCCGCTTCCGCCTGGCGGCGGGGTCGGCAAGGACGGCCTTATCTGAATAGACTGGGCGGTGATGCTGCCGTCGGAATTTTGGCTTCCGATAACCGTTATTTCGGCGCTGTCGGATAAATCTTTAACGGAACCGAAAACGGATTTTTCAACCGACGTGCTCGAAGAATAAAAAACGACTTCTGAGCCGCCGCTGCGGGACTGAACCGTTATGCTTTTGTCGTCGAAAGAAACAATCTGGCCGCTTATCATTCCTCCGTTAGCCCCCGTTCCCCTGGAAAAGCGCTGGGTGCCTTGGCTGGGCGAAGCCTGCTGGCTTTTTGAAGCGCTTTGCAATGAACCGTAATACATGCCGCCGACAAAGCCAGCGACACCGATTACCACAATGATTATTATTAAGTAAATTTTTTTCATTTTTATGAATTTTTAATGCGATTAATTTTATAACTTATGTCGTCGACCTTTTTGCTCCCGCGCCTATATATCCTCATAATGAGCTTCAAACGAAACTCAAAA
>JAVHRF010000071.1:0-3215 GCA_036171515.1 Minisyncoccota bacterium
CTGTAGAGGAAAAAACAGGAGAGCCGTCATTCGGGTCAGTATATGCCAAATTAGGAATAATGTTTATATTTCCGGAATAGGAACCCGGACTTAAGTTTGTCGCTAAATTAAAACTGACATAATAAGGGCGATTATTAGGTCCGATAGAACTGGCGAGCTCATTTAGAGCATGTTCGTGGATACTGATACCAGAAATAACTGACGGATTGTCAGTGTTCGCAGTAACAGTTATTGACCCAATAGCTTGCTGCTGAGGAGAATTAGACAACATATCAAACCGTTGATAGTCAGATAAAACTCCGCTACGAGAAGCCTGGTCTTCTGCTAAAGAAGCAAAAGGATTATTTAAAGAAAAATTCAGGTCGCCGTTTGAGCAAGGATATGCGTACGTTGGAGGTATTTCTGAATTTCTTGTTCCGCATAAACTCCCTGTGCAGGCAAGAATCACTACGCATGATGTTTTATTTTTTAACGTAAAACTGCCGCTCGCTGAAATTCCTTGAAGAACATTAATTACTAATGGATTTGAGTTAGATATCGCATTGCCGTTATTATCCATTGCGCTAATTAATTGATGATCACGAGGATAAACTGGTATCAGAGGACAATTAATAGGACCTTCAACCTTATTCCAAGCCCCGGCAGGTTGGCCGTTAGCAAGCTCTACCACCATTAATCGCGATTGATAATTACTAACGACGCCGTTTGCTAAAGGAGGCGTTAAATAGGACCCCAAAAACCCATCATACCAATTATTCCCATCATAATATTGAACTTTCATCCAAAAATTCCGATTTCCGGTACTATTAGCAAAAAATTGAGCGTCGTTAATTATATCAGGATCAGAAAGTGTCGCTGAATCTCCATTATAAAACTGATTAGGCGCAATCATTGTTGCTCCATTAACTGTACAATTAAATGCTTTCACTTCTTTCGCGCCAATCATTATTCCAAAAATGACGAAGAGGGCTAAAATAACTAAAAATTTATAATTTTTTTTCATTGTTGTTTTTTTATTTATACCAAGAAATAATTATCATAGGGTTAGAATTAGACGCTAAAGTTGAAGATGTCGAATTTTTAAAAATTGAAGGATTAGAAGAAGAGACGGTAAGCACCTGAACTTTTTCATTATTTAAAGAATTATAGGCGCCAAAATTAGTGGAGGTTGAATTTGAAGCAGTAAATTTGCTGGCCATAAGCTGCGACCGAATATCATTAGTCGCTTTCCGAATGTCATTAGCTTCAAAACTCAAAATATACTGTGTGCCGCCATTTGACAACTGGCGAACCTGGGAATCAACTTTATAAGCCGATAGATTCAAAACCGCCGCTACTTCCGGAGGAATATAATTTGATTTCGTCTGCTCGTTAATAATAGTAATCGGCGTTGACGTTACGGCCAGACCGCTTATATTAGCCGTAATTTTTGGAGAGTAAAAATAACGATAAGTAATATACCCGCCGACAGCCAATACAATAACAACGGCAACTATTATTAAGATTAAATTCTTTTTATTCGCCATTGTTTTTATTATAATACGAAATTTAAAAAAATCAACAAGAGTTATCCACAAGGGTAGCATATAGAATTTAGGATATAGTAATTATGATTTAAGAGATAAGATTTTTAAAAAGAGATAAGAGGGTAAAAAAATCCCGTTCCGATAATATCGGAACGGGAATAACGTTTAGAAACCGGGAATTTTCATGAAAATGCTGACTCTTGTTTCGGGATTAAGCGTTCTGAACTCCGGAGAAAATCCATAAGTCGGCCGCCAGTCAGCTTTCACGCCGAGGCTCAATTTATCAAAAATAGTTTTCTCGGCCAAAGCTTTAAAAACCCAGCCGCTAGCGATGTTCTGGTAATACTCCACCCCGCCGCCTATTTTGAAGCCACGCGGCAAAGAGATGTCTCTCGCGAGAACTTCGAACCTGTAGCTGACTTTGTTGTTTTGGAAGCCGTCGGGAAGTGAAGGCCCGTTCTGCTGATGTATTTCTCCCGATGAATCCAGGCCTTCAAAATTAACTTTCTTACTCTGGAAGTCGGGACCGGCGCTCGCCAAAAATTCGTAGTTCGGCGAGAAAGCTCTTAGTCCGTATTCCACTCCGACGGGAGTCAAGGCAGTTTCCGGAAGAACGAGCCATTTCGGCAAGTTGATTTCTTTTCCGGTCGCGATAAAGCGGCCGACATTGTAAAAATCTAACGCCGAACCCAATGCCTGCCAGATGCCGCCAATCCAGAGAGCCTGCCAGAACTGATTTTCTTTCCGCAAAACTTTTTGGTAGTTATCGTTGCCGATAGCGCCCATAAAAACCGAATAATCCACCGAGTAAAAAGGCCCGATGGAATCCGTTATCTGACAGTTTGGGTCGTAACCGGCATCAACTTCTTGTTGGAAACCATTTTGGTCGTTCAGCGGATTGGAAACGCCGATCATGTAAACTGCCAAACTCACGTTGTTGACGATTCTTAAGATGCTGTCGTTGAAGTAAAGCTTTGAGCCGGCGTCTTTCAGAATAGTCAAACGGGAGATTTCGAATTGGGTGTTCAGCCCAGCGATAGAATTTACGGCGTCGCCATAATTGATAAGATTAGCATACACACCAATCGGCAATTGATTTTCGTTGCCCTGCGGGCCCCAGTTAGAAGAAGGCGGCCAGCTGCCGCTGAAAAACCATGGTACCACCCAGGTCATCTGCCCGCTCATTTCATAATAAGTTTCCGCGTGGCCCCAGTACTCATGAGAGTAAGTTGAAGCCATAATCGCGAAAGCCGTGTCGAGCAAAGTTTCGGTTGTCCGTCCGTAAGCGTTGGAAAAACCGATTTTTTCCAAACCAAGCCTTAAGCCGCGGCTCGGCAATTCGTAAGTGGAAATCATATTCGTCGGACTCGCCCACCAATAAGGGTGGTTAACCGTGTAGTCTAGCTCAAAAGATTGTGGTTCGCTTTTCTTTCCTTCGGCAAAGCTAAGTTTTGGCTGCGCGATAAGCGCGATTAAAGCCATTAAAGCAATCAATATTTTCTTCATATCATTTTCCTCCTTTTTTTCCGCCAGAGGCGGATTAATATTTTTAAAGAACTATTACTTATATAATACCAAATTAAAATAAAAAGTCAAGTCCAAGCAGAAATTAAAAAACACAGGTTTTATTTATGATTTTCGCGTATCTTACGGAAAACCATCCCGGGCGCAATAGTCATATTATTGAAA
>JAVHRF010000072.1:0-14568 GCA_036171515.1 Minisyncoccota bacterium
GCGAGACAAGCAAAGCTATTTTAATGGGAAAAAAATAACTATGGCGATAAATCCCAAGGAAACGAAAAATCTGGTGAAAAAGTTGGTGGAACTGGACAGCCAGATGTCGCGCGTCGTCAGCCCTTCGGTCTCCTGGTAAATATGGATGCCGAGCATGTCGGAAATATTATCGGCCAAAGCGATGACCAATAAGCTTCCGATAATGCCGTATTTGGCGTTAGGAGAAGAATTCAGGCCTATAATCAGCGCCAGGCTGGTGATGATGCACGAGGTCGCGCCAAAGATATATTTTGTGGCATTCGGCCTGCTCTTATGGTCCGAGCCGAATAATATTTTTTTATTTTATTATATAACGCAATCATCTGATTTTTTATTTTACTCCCTTGGACGGGAAAGTTCCAGCTTGCTATAATTTAAATATGATTAAATTAAGCGGTAACGAAATCTACCGGAACGGGCAGGAGGCTGGCTGGGTCGAAGGCAACCATATTCTCGCCCATGGCGACAGAAAACTTGGTTATTTCGAGGGGAATTCCGTTTTCAGCATGGAGGGCCATAAGCTGGCTTATATGGAAGGAAATAACCTTTATGTTGGGAGCGCGGAGGTGTCTCTCGATAAGATAAATAAAAATATTATCGGCGGATCGGTTCCGGAAATCGGCAAGTGCGCGATTTACGTTTTAATCGGCGTATAGCTGACTATCCGAATAATTAAAAAGCGGCAGCTTGACGGCGCCATCTGTAATTTTCCGTCTTAAGCCGAATAAAAAAGCCCTTGGATAATCCGAGGGCTTTAATCTGTATTTATTTAATAAAATGGTGGAATATGTCGATTGCGTCGCTGCAGAAAACGACCAATGTCAAAGCGATGATTATTATGATGCCGTAGTATCTGAAAGCAAGCAGCGCTCTCTCGGCGATTTTATTTTTTCTGAACAGGCGTCCGGAAATTTTTTCGGCAATCGCCAAAATTATATTGCCGCCGTCCAGCGGAAAAATAAATACCAGGTTCAACGAAGCGAGCAGAACCGAGAAATAGAACACTATTGCGATGTAATACCAGATGCCGTTATGGATTACCGACGCCAAGGCAATCGTGCCTATCATGCCGCCTCCTCCCTTTAAGGCAATCGTGCCCGTAATTATGCTGTAGATAAAGCGCGGCGTAAAAACGAAAATTGCCAGGCTTATCGCTTTAAACCACAAGAGGAAAAGCATGGTGACGGATTTAGCTGCGGCCAAAGGAATTAAGTACCAGATCGGCGTGGCCGAGAAAGTAATTGTTTGCGTAAAAAACGCTAGTTTCAACCCCCGGGGGACGCCAATGAAAATTGCGATTCTCAATATTATTGCCAGGATTAAATTCATAGAGATGCCGGCGGCAAGCACCATTATTTTTTTAGGAAGCGAAGCGTCTTCAAAAAATTCACCCTCTGCGTCTAAGGATTTTTTGTCTCCTTTTACTTTAATTCTGACGTATCCTCCCATAAGCAACAGGCAAAAATATACGGGTATATTCCTGATTCGGAACAATTTTATCCTTGGCTTGCCGAATCCTATTCCGAACTCGGCGACCCCGATATTAAACAGGCGCGCCATTATGGCGTGGCCGGCTTCGTGGATAACAACGACAAGAATTATCATAAACAATCCTGCTAACGCTGTTTCAAGCATATTCTCTCCTTTTTTATTTTTTATCGAATGCTAATTTTCTTATGCCACCGATTAAGTGGTGAGTCAATTATTTGTTAAGGCGACTATCATTGCGCCATCCATCCTTTTATGACGGGAACGATAATAGTAAAATAATCCCACGCCGGATAAAGCGGCGAGTCCGATAAAAATCAGGCTATTTAGCGGGTTGGGCGCTATTCAAACCGCCGTTTTGATGATAAATACGTCTTCGCTTGGGGCGAAACGGAGTTTCATTAAAAAACAGGATGGCTGTATGCCATCCTGTTTCGCGCGATGCTTTAAATCGGTTGGAAAGCTCTTTTAGGAAAGGTGCTTCGAGACAAGCTTCGTCATCTCGAACATGTTGACGGTTCCCTTACCGCCGAACACTTTCTTGAGATTCTCATCGGCATTGATGTTGCGCTTATTTTGAGGATCCTGAAGATTATTTTTCTTAATATATACCCAAAGCGCTTTAACGACTTCCGATCTTGGCATCGGTCCCTTGCCGACCACGGCGGCCAGTTCAGGGCTGATGTTCATCGGCTTCATAAATGCTGAGTTAGCCATATTTTAATTAATTTATTAATACCTGCGTTTTATGCTGTCTCGACCTTTCAAATTAATAATAACCGATAATATAAATGGGTCAATTGTCCGTTTTCCCTGCCTGTTATCGTATGCCCGTGTCGCAATAAATAGTCGTCGAGGCGAAGGCGTAGGGTTCGACGGCGACTTGCGTTTGGCCGCAGCGAGGGTAATAATTATTTCCTCCCGCTTTGAGAATGTACTCGCCCGGCGGCAATAAGGCGGAAAATTTTCCGCTTGTGTCGCTATTAACGGAGAAGAACGCGCTCGTCGGGTCGCTTGCGCGGAAAATAATTACAGGCGTTTGGTATGGCTTATCGGCGCAGTTTGGATCGGGAGGAATGCGTTCCACTGGGCACGTCGGTCCCAGCATCACGGCGCCGCGGACACCTGACTCGCGCGGGATGGCGCTACCCGCTGCCGTGCTTGTCGCGGGCGTTGCGCTTGGGCAGGCCGCGAACTCGCAATTGGAGCCTGCGCGCCCGACGTATGAACCGTCAGGGCAGAGCTTCGCCTCCGCGGTGCAAGCCATATGAATTTATTTGGGTTGAAGAAGCCAGTATGCGCCGCCCGCGATTATAATCGCAACGATAACGGCGAATAAGACAATAATTTTGCCCATATAATTTTATTATAGCAAAAACGATGAACCGGCGGATGAACCGCTGCTTTGGCGCGAAATAGATTTGTTAAGGCGTTAGGTAGGCGGCGCGGACAGGCGATTACAGAGTCAAAAATCCGCTTTTATAAAAATCTTCAATGCCTTTTTCGATGCTATATTCCGGAATAAACCCGATTTTTTCTTTCGCGAGCGTCATGTCGCATTGGGTAAAATTCTGGTAGCGGTCGGCGTAGGGATTATCGATGTATTCTGGAACGCGATTTAAATTCATCGCCTTATTAAGAATCGTAATAACGTTATTAAACGTAGTCGATTCGCCGGCGCCGCAATTCACGATGCAGCTTTTCTGGGCGCCTAAAGCCAGCAGATTTGCCCGCACGACATCTTTTACATAAATATAGTCCCGCTTCTGTTCTCCGTCTTTGAAAATACGCGGGTTGCCCTTCATCATTTGCCGCGCCAATTGGTAAATCATGCTCGCCCGTGAACCCTTATGCGATTCGCGCGGACCGTATACATTGCAATAACGGAGACCAATAACCGACATATCGGGATGCGCTGAAGCGAACGCCATGGCTTTCTCGTCAAGGATTTTTTTGGAGCGCCCGTAGGGGTTTAAGGGTTCGAGCCCTTTGTCTTCAACGTACGGAGCGGGTGTTCCGCCATAGACGGCGGTAGAAGACGCGTAAACGATTTTTTTGCACCCGTGCGTTGCTCCATATTCAAAAAGCGCCATGGAGGCATCGACGTTCGCCCGCGTCATTTCCCGTTCGTCCAGAAGCGTCGTGTCGTTGATTGCCGCTTCATGGAAAATGGCGTCAAGCGTTCCAATTGAATCCCAATCGATGCCAAGAAGGCCGGGCTGCAGATATTTGCCCTTAAAATCGCGCGGCTTTTGTTCGGCATCGTTTCCCGTTATCAAAACTTCGTGCCCAAGCTCGATGAGTTTGAGAGCAAGATTCGAGCCTATAAACCCGGTGCCTCCGGTGACTAATATTCTCATACATCAATTATAATCGATTCAACTTGATTTGAGAATTAAATTGCGTTTTGGAAGGAAAAATATTTTGGGAATTTTATATTAAAATTATGTTTTCTTAATTATTGCCAGAACCCAATGTTTCTCCGTTTTCCCGATAATTTTTCTTTCCTGCTCCGCCAGTTGGACGTTATTCGAACCGCTGCGTTGGAAAAAGAGTTGGAGGTAGTGAGTTGCCAGCAAGAGTAATCGGGTGTTAATTTTATGGGATTTAATGTAAAATTCTGATATGAAAACTTTCGCATTTATAGACGCTTCTAACCTTTTTTATGGCGGCGAAAAGAGCTTGGGTTGGAAAATAGACTATAAGAATCTTCTTGATTATCTTCAGGAAAAGTATGATGTAGGCAAAATTTTTATTTTGGCGGAGTTGAAATATATGACTTTGAATATAATTATCAAACAAACGAAACCGTGCCTCTCAAGGACCTGGAGAAATATCTCCTCCGATCGCTTAAAAACGAAAATCGGGAATTAAACGAAGCAGAAATTTTACTTATCGGTCGGCATCTACAAAGGGTGAGATTTTATCTCAAGCTTCAAGAATTCGGCTATAATCTTTTTCTTAAGCCGGTTAAATTATACGAGCAGGACGATGGAACAACCAAAAGAAAGGCAAACTGTGATGTCGATATGGCTTTCCGTCTTATGAAAGAAAAAGACGATTTCGGGAGGGCGTTAGTTCTTTCTGGCGACGGAGATTTCTTGCCAGTTTTGAAATATCTTAAAGAAATCAAAAAGGAGATAATTATTTTGGGCAGAGGCAAGAGAACAGCAAAAGAAATTAAACAATTCGCGGGAGATAATTTTAGAGATTTTGAATACCTGAGAGAGAAGTTAAAGATGAAATAGAAGTAACGAAAGGCACCCATATAGGATGTCTTTCACGTTTAGTAATTTTAGTATAGCAAGCTAATTGATGCTGTCAATAATAGTTCTAATGAGCTATAACGTACTCTTGCATATATTGTCAAGCACAAGTATCATTTTAAAAATGAAGCTAGAAATCAAAATAAAGGTAAGTTTTTCAGAAGCTTTTGGTTATTTCTTGCGAGCGTTACGCTATGATAATTTGAACTTCCTCATTGAAGATTTTGCGCTTCCCAAACTCCTTTCAAAGAAAAAATATCTTACGCCGACATCTTTATCAGAATTCAAAGAATCATCATTTTCTTTCGTTGTGTTTCCAATAGCATTTCTTACCTTTATTTATTATTGGTTTATATTTAGCAAAAATATAAAAAAAATTGCCGGATGGCTTAAGGATAATAATAGAATAATTTCTCAAGCAGCCGTGAAAATTCCAGACTATACAAAATATGCTTGGTCTCAAGACGAGATTAAAATATATCCTGCTGTTGGTGAATGGGCCGCGACGCACAACGGCAAAATATATGTGGGCATACGGCCATCTTCTTTCATTGATAATCCGAATATTGACATAATTATTCACGAAATAATCCATGCTAATGCATCGGAAAAAGCTCGGAAAGAAATCGGCTCGCAGTTATTAAATTGGGATCTTGCCGATGAATTAGCCGCAGTAATTTTGACACGCAGAGTGCAAAAAGAATTATTTAATTCATCAAATGACAAACTACAACCATTGCCGATTCCTTTTCGCAATATGAAATTAGAAAATAAATTGCAATCATTACAAAATATAGCGGCCCGTGGAATTTCTTTTGCTAATCTACTTATTTACTGCGATAAAGAGTTGCCAATAAATTGAATTTATTGATGGCTTTGTGGTTTAAAATTTTAGTATATAGATTAAAGCATTATTTCTATGTTTTGTCGGCTATATGCGCAATAAAAACATCACCTACGAATGGGGTTTCTAATAATAAAAAAGGGGCGAGATTTCTCTCTCCCCAGCATGCAAAAATTAGTTATTTAATGTTTGCTATGCGAAGAACCATCTTTGTGTTCAGTAGTATGACTTCCGCTCTTGCCCCCATAACCATGATAAGTGCGAGTATTACCAGAATCATCTCGCTTTACTATAAAGTCATGGCTCGTCTTCTTGATGCCGTCATCATGGGTTCCCGTAGTTTTCTCAACATATTTTCCCATATAAGCCCACCTCCTTGGGGCCAGCAACATTAACTCGCTCAAATTTTAGGCGTTTTTAAATTGTCGATGTCACTGTTTAAAAATATAGCATATATTATAAAATTTGTGCAGCTTTCGTTGGACTATCGCAAAGGAGATTATTAACATAGAGCCAAATTCGGTTTATTGATTGTTGAATTGGTTTTTAAAAGCCGAAGCGGTAAAAATAATATAGCAAATAGCAAAGGAGAAGAGCGTGATGGAAAAGATCTATAAAGTTATAGTCAAGGGCCGAATCGTCGAAAGCAAAATACCTGGCAGATACGCCGGCCGGAGACCGAGAAAGATATTCGGCGGGCTTGATTGCAAATCAGGGATGCGCACGAAGAAAGAAAACAGGGTTTTCTTTTTGACTTGGCGGAACGCAATTGATTCTGGCTATAAGCCCTGTAAGAATTGCAAGCCGACGCCAAATGACACCTATCAGATTTCCGATCAAAAATAAGTCCTAAGAAATTCTTGGGGCTTTTTTATACGCACATCGGTCTCTCCGATACCGTCAAATCCTGCTCCCCCTGCTGGACGTTATTCGAACCGCTGCGACGGAGAGGAAAGGGAAATATTAGTTTGGAATCGTGCGTGCCCGGTAAAATAATTTGACGAAATTATAATTATAAGCTAAAATATAATTGTTATTTGAAATTGAAATATACGGCGATAGGCCTATAGGAGGCGAGACGATTCCGACGTTTTTCGGGAAATAAAACCAGTCCGCTAAACAGCAGACAAAGGAGAACAAATGCCATATAAAACCAGCAATCCTCATTCTGGGAAAGACGACAGAATCGGCCGGTATGTTGATGTGTATCATACAAACGACAACGGCAGGAGAGACCAGCCGCATAGCAAAGACACCAAAGTGAGCTACGACGAAAACAAACGCACGACAAGAGATATTACCAAGAGGTAATATATGGGGGCAATATTTAACTTGCCCCATCTTTTTTTTAAGTTATAATAAATAAATATATTATAAATTATGAGCATCAAAATACATCGCAGCAATAAGAAAGTAAAAGAAGGTATGGCGGAGTATCAATGGAGCCAAAAGAAGCTTGAGGAAGTAATAAGATTGGCGCGCCATTTAAAAAAATCCGACCTTTTTATATTTTGGCTCCAGCAGGCCGCAAAAAAATCGGAAAAGTTTTTTGACGTTTGGCTTAATGATATTGGGAAATTTTCCAAGGATGACCTCGTCGATATTATTCATGAATTAGGTCCTAAAGGAGGGGAAGAATTTCTAAGAAAATTTAAAAAATAGTACGCTTTACGTATCTCGGTCGCCCCAAAACCTAACTCTCTCGGGTCTCTCCGATACTTTGTATTTCCTGCTCGCTTGGCGATACGCCTTTCGAACCTTTCCTTGGGAAGAAGTATTGCCTGATCCTACCTTGGTAGTGAAGCAGATAGGGGAGTTATTGGAGTTGGCCTGAGCTACCCTACCACAGCATCCACTATTGTTTGGGAATGAGTCTCATGTGTTATGAACGAGTACACGGATATAAAATAAAACTGCGCAATTTCTGTTGCGCAGTTTTATGTTCTTTAATCTTTTTCCTTCTACTGTCCTGAAACTTCAGATGCGGAGTTGGCTGAGTCAGAAATGCCTGCCGCTGGCTTACAAGCTTTGGACGCCTTATTGAAGGCAGACCACGCTGAAACGCGAGCAGTTTTCCATGCCTTAGAGGCACTCTTCATCGCTGAGCTGAAAGTCGACCAAGCAGTTTTGACGGCGGATTTCACCGCGGATATTGTGGTGGCAGAATAAGCCGACCGCAAAGCATTGGCCCTAGCGCCATAAGCAGAAGAAACGGCTTGAGCGTACGTGTTTATGGCAGAGTCTAGAGCCGCCTCCCTTGCGTTGACTGCGGTACCGACACAAGCAATCTTGGAAGCCGTGGAAACGCTAGAGGTAGTGGTTGAAGCTGTTTGGGCAAAAGCAATCAAAGCTGTTGAGGCTACTATAAAGATAGCTGAAGCAACCAATAGGTTTTTATTCATAATTATAATTTATTCCTTTTATCGACCTTTTATTTGTTAATTGTATAAAATTATAAAAATTTTTCACTATTTTATTATCCTCTCCGACGGGAATTATATGAATAGTCTGTGGGAGAGGTATTGTATCGTAAAGGGGATTACCTACACAGGATAGTTCGGTTTGGTTATTAACGAACTACTTTTATCTGTTATGCTAACGTTCAAAAATATCTCTAGTTTGATATAATAAATTTATATGCCGGCAATTAAAACAAAAAAATCTTTTACTTTAGTTGAGTTGCTGGTAGTTATAGCCGTAATAATAATTTTAGCAACTATCGCCGCGTTGAGCCTAAATCCCTCCGAATCGTTCGCTCAAGAAAGGGATTCTCAAAGAATATCCGATTTGGCTAATCTTGAATTAAACTTAGGATTTTATGGATCTATAAACGGATATGCCAATCTCGGCTCTCCCGATGTAATGTATATTTCCCTTCCCGATTCTTCTTCGACCTGCGGAGATTTAGCGTTGCCCGTCCTGCCTTCCGGCTGGTCTTACCATTGCGTTTCCACTTCCACCTTGCGCCAAACCGACGGCACGGGCTGGGTGCCGGTTCCCTTGTCTTTGGTGCCGGAAGAATCGCTTGGGGCCTTACCGATAGATCCGATTAACTCCGCGACATCAGATCTTTTCTATTCTTATTCCGTTAATGGCAGCCAATATGAATTTGCCTCCCCTATGGAATCCCAAAAGTACTCGCTCGGCGGTTCAGGTAACGTCGTCTCTACCGACGGCGGAGGGAATATTAATCTTCACGAGGTAGGCTCGGATTTGAGCTTGATTCCCGTTGACTACGGAAATAAGTCGCTGATGAGTTCCTGGAGGTTAAATGACGGCAGCGGAAATCTTGCTTACGACAGCTCCGGAAACGGAAGCAGCGCGGCTGTCGCAACCGGCACTTCTCCGGAATGGCAAAAATCCGGCTGCCTGGAAAGCAGCTGCCTGTTTTTCAACGGCGAGAGCGATTATATCGCCGCTTCTTCAAGTAAAGAAAACGGAAGCAACGGCATTTCATGGACTGCTTGGATAAAAACAACAGCCACCGATTCGCCAACCATAGTTTCTAACGGTTCTGGCGCGGCCTTGGAAATAGAACGGCAATCGGCATACGCGAACTTCGGTAGTCAACTGATGTATCACAGTTGCGGCAAGGGAGACACTAGCTTGGATGTAGATAAAAACATTAATCTGTCGGACGGCAATTGGCATTTTGTCGCCTTGAGCGTTTCGCCCAGCGGAGGCGTGATGGGATCGATAGATGGCGAAGTCAACAGCGTGAAAAACGGTAATATAAAAGGAATTGACGCAGGCCTTGTTTCCGAGATAGGGCACGACCAGTGCGATTCAAACCGTTTTTATCCCGGCGTTCTTGATGACGTAAGCGTTTACAATCATGTCCTTTCGGCTTCGGAAATCCAGGCGGTTTATAGCGCCAAAAGAATTAAATAGGAGCAATTTACGCGCCTTCGCCAATAAAGCTTTTTAAAAGGCAGTTTTTAATAAATTCATTATTTGAATAAAAAACAGACGCCCACTCCCTCAAGTCTCTCCGATACTTTTATAAAATGCTCCGGTGGTAGGATTCGAACCTACAACCATCTCCTTACACATAGCCCAATATTTTCATATTGGAGTGGACTATATCATTCCCGATCTTTTTATGAAGATGACGGGACGAGGCGCTTCCTCCTTGATAAACTTGGAGTACTCTCTTTCGAGATAGTCTCTACGCCTGCTCCGACAGCATGTCGGAGATTGGTTCGGTATTACCCGTCTCTCTCGAGATTTGGGCTTCACCGAGTTCACCTCGTTTTTCGACCTAGCTTTCGCCAGGAAGCTGCGTGATGCCGGCCTCTAATTCTCTATGGCAATTTGCGCAAACAAGAATACATTTATCTAATTCGGCTTTAACTTTTTTCCATGAGCGCGTATAGCCTTTATCGCCAATTCCGAATTTTTTTGATTTGGAGTTGGTATGATGAAGATCTAGCGCGCCTTGGTATTTGAAGTAGCCGCAGATTTGGCATTTTCCGCCTTTATATTCTATTGCCATTGCCTTTATTTTGCGCCGTCTTTTTGCCACTGCTTTAATTAATTCCAAACGACGGTCGGCATAGGTTCTTTTATCTTTCATTGTTCAATTTTCTCAAAGAAGATAAAAAGTGTCCACAGGGAGCCGCTCTACCATTGAGCTACACCGGAATATTCAATTTGTATTTATTCTAATCGTTAATAATTTTTTGGCAATACTTGGGCGCTTCATGTATATAGCAGGCGATAGGCGCGTTAACCGGCCGCGAACATTCTTTTAAGCTTAAAAGAATTCGGGCAAAAACATATTTTTAATATTCGTAAAATTGGCAATCCTAATCTCTATTTGAGCTGGAAAAATGATTTATGATATAATAAAAACATGATTAAAGGTCTAATATCAATAATATTTTCAGCGATGCTGGTAATGCCAGCGGGCGCCCAAACAGCGCTGCCCCAAAATAGTCGCGTAGAGCCGGAAGGGCAAAAAATAAATTCGGCTATCAATCATGCAAAAGCGGAATTTGCTCAAAACGCCAGTTCGGCAAGGCAGGAACTTCGCCAGGCCGCCAGTTCAAGCCGCCAGGATTTTCTCCAGCAAGCGGCGCAACTTAGGCAGAATTTCCAAAGCGAGGTCGCGGCCAAGAGGGAACAGCTCCAGAGTAAACTCAGCGCCTACAAAGAAGGCTTAAAAGCTAAACTATCCCTGATGAAAGACCAGCGAAGAGCGGCAACGATTCAGAACATAGATGAAGCCATAACCAATCTCAATAACCAAATGGTTGACCACTTCGTCAGCGTCTTAAATCAACTGTCAGAAATTTTAAGCAGAATTCAAACCAGGGCCGACAGCGCTTCCTCCAGAGGATTAAATATAACAACGGTTACGGCGGACATAGCGGCGGCTCAAACGGCGCTAAACAACGCCAGTTCCGCCATTAAAATTCAGGGAGCCAAAGTTTACGAAGTCAATATCGCTACCAGCTCGGTCAATTCGAAGTCAACCGTTAAGTTTGACGTTAAATCGGTCAGGGATGCGCTTCATGGCGATTTAACAAGCTTAAACAGCCAGGTTAAATCGGCTAGGGACGCTGTCCAGAAAGTGGCTGTGGATTTGGGCAAAATTCAGGGCATAGACGACGACCTAAAGGCCACGTCTTCGCAGCCGGCGAATGAGACATCAACTTCAGCGGGGTCGACAAGTTCTACTTCTTCTCAGTAAAAACATGAAAAAAATAATTTATATCATTATATTCATCGTTCTGGTAATAGTGGCGGTTATTATTTGGAATAAAATAGCCATTGCTCCGACTCCGGCTTCCGCTCCGGCGACCGGTTTGGTCAATCCGGCAGCCACCGAAAGCGCTCAGGCTATTCAGAATGACGCGAACAACGTTGGCGTCGGAAGTGTCGACAGCCAATTCCAAAGCATCGACCAGGGTATTAACAGTTTATAGGCATCAGAAAATATTATTTAAAATAAAATCTCCTGAACGGGAGATTTTATTTTCCGCCGCGCCCAAGGCGCGCCTTATTTGTTTCGCGTTTTTACTGTCGGTATTTTCCTCGCCGCTATGACACGTCATAGCGCTGGCCTGATTTTGCGTTCGTTTTTAATTACAATAAAAATTTATTCACTATGACGCGTCATAGTGAAATAAAAAAATATACCCAATTTTATATTTTCCGTTAAAGACTAATCTGCTTCGGGTATAAAATTCCGGCCTCATTTTTTTAACCATGTTTAATGATCTTCGTAAGCGACTCAGTGCTTTCTATAAAAGAGCCGGATTGTTTACGGGGTTGACTTTTAAAACCTATCGATTAGAATATTTTCTAATTATGGAAATAGCAAAAAAATCTTACGAAATCAGCTACGCCCTTTTCCGGATTTCCGAAAATTTAAAAAATAAAAATTTCGGCGACCATTTGGAATACCAAGCGCTGCGCCTTCTGACCTCTTCCGCGCTTTCCGATTTCCAATCTCTCGGACAAACTTTAAAGGCAATCGAAACTGTTTTGCGTTTTGGCGCGGACGTTAACGTCGTTGCCCACAACAACAAAGAATTAATTTTAGCGGCAATCGGCGAACTAAACGCGGCAATTACCGAGAACGAAAAAGCGGCAAAGGCAGCCCAAGAATTTAATCTTGATGATATTTTTGCCGCGCCGGTTTTAGTCGCCGACGGAAGCAACCGGCAGGACGACCAAGAAAGCGGCAATTTGGCTTCCCGATACAATAATGAAGCGACTCCAGTTGCCGCATACAACCGGCAATCGGCAATTTTGGAAAGAATCCGGCAAAATAACGATTGCCGGTTAAAAGATATTCAGGAAGTTTTGCCGAATGCCAGCGAAAGGACCCTCCGCTACGACCTTCAAAAGCTTTGCGAGCAGGGGATGGTCGAAAGGGTGGGAAACGGCGGTCCGGGAAGCTACTACAAAATCAAACCCGCGGAAATAGCGGCGGAACCGAGATAGAACCCATCTCAAAAACTCGTTCTAGCCGCGTTCTTAGCGATTTTATCGTATCCGCAAGGCGCGGCAAGGAAGGTGTGCCCTGCGGCACTCCGACGAAACCGCAACGAAGCGGGACGAAAAAATCGCAAGAACCCGCATGGGATATGGCCAATCTTTCGCGGCGCCGCGTCGCTTCTGGCTCGGAGTGCGTCAAGCACGCCTTCGCCCTTGCTCCTTGCGCCTCAAAAGATTGGCCTATATCGCGACCGAAGAAGTTTTTGAGATGGGTTCTGAGTAACGTTTTGGCGAGAGCGACGTTATCTTTACTAGCTCGCCGAAACTGCTGATTTATCCACATCTTCAGCTATTGATTGATTTAGAATTAAGAGTTATACTTGAAACTAGAATAGATTTTGTTTGGAGTGAGGCCAAGCAAAAAATAGTAAATCCCGACACCTAAACATAGGTGCGGGGATAAACTTCAACCCTCAAGGTTGGCTGAATTTATCGGTTATTTTGATTGATAAGTTCAGGGCGATTTTTTCGCCTAAAGCCGGCTTAAAGCGTTGATTTTTTTATTATTTTATTTTTGCTAGTCTCGCCCCGGTTTTATCGGGGCGGATTAGTCTTATTTTGATTTCGGTCAAAGTAAAGTTGCCTCGCCCAAAGCGAGTTTTTTTATTAGATATCGAAAGCTGCTTCCAATTTATTTGGCGGCGGCCGTCCTGAAAAAATAAAAAGGTCGGCGGCTTCTTCGCAAATGAGCGAAAGCCGATACTCATTCGATGGTTTATCAAAAACAAACCAATCGGATAAAATAAAAATTTGTCGAAAATTAAATTAAAATTAAAAATGAATAAAAAAATTATTTCTGTCGCGCTCTCGACTGTCACTATTGTGATGATGTCGGGCGCTTTTCTTGCACCGGTTGCTTCCGCTCAAACCACTGACGTTGCGTCTCAAATCGCCGCGTTGATGGCTCAAATTCAAGCCCTTCAGTCTCAACTTAACGCCGCAAAAGGTGTTTCGTCCGTTGCTTCCTATAATTACACTCGCAGCCTCACTGTGGGTTCAAAAGGAGCCGACGTCACCGCTTTGCAGAATATGTTGATAGCTGCTGGCGACTTGAATATCAGCGCTGCAACCACTTACTTTGGTCCTTTGACCAAAGCCGCGTTAGCCAAATGGCAAAGCGCGAATTCAGTTAGCCCGGCTTCCGGTTACTTTGGCGCGATTTCTCGAGCTAAAGTCGCTTCGATGGCCGCCGCTAGCGGAACCACTGGAACTACCACGACTGGAACAACGGGAACGACGGTTACAACCGCTACTTCCTCGGCTTCCGGCATGACTGTTTCGGTTGCTTCAGACAATCCGGCCGCTACAAACGTCCCGATTAATCTCAGCAGCACGGCGGTCGAACTCATTCCTGTCCTTAAATTGAACTTTTCCGCCGGCAGCAGCGCCGTTACCGTCACCGGTTTGAACGTTACTCGCACGGGTCTCTCAGCTGACTCGGATTTGAGTAATGTTTACCTGATGAAAGGCAATGTTGTTGTCGCCACCAACCTTGGCATTAGCTCTGGTGTTATCAACTTCTCAAACGGAGCTGGTTTATTCACCGTTAACGCCAACCAAACTCAGGAAATAACCGTCGCTATCAGCATTAATTCCGGCCTTACAGCTGGAGGCACTTACCAATTCGCCGTCGCTTCGGCTTCGGCTATTACCTCGAACGCTTCCGCTGTCAGCGCTTCGTTCCCGATTACGGGCAACACAATGACCGGAAGCTTGGTTTCCAACCTTGGCGGACTTCAGATTAACAACTCTTCGCCTGCTACTTCGTCTACTTCTGGCTTAAGCATCAATGCCGGCCAAAAGAACTACTTAGTGGGCCAATTCACGATGGTTTCCCAAAACCAGCCGATTCAGGTTAAGTCAATCACTTTGACTCAAACCGGTTCGGTTGCCCCGACTAACATTTCTAACTATGCCCTTTAT
>JAVHRF010000073.1:0-3127 GCA_036171515.1 Minisyncoccota bacterium
ATTCCTTCGGCTATCTCCGCGGTCAAAATCGGTTCCTGTTCCAACGAAACCAGAATTCCGTCGACTCTTAGCGTCGGGCGGCGGCCGAAAATCAAATGAAGGTCGGAAGCATTTTGCCTGGCCGTGGTCGTCAATAAGTCGTTTAATTTTTCTTTATAATTTATTTCTTCCATTTTTTTATAATATCATATTTATTCTATCACATCTAATCGCGAACTATTCCGTTTCGCGAAGGACCTCTTCTATCGGAACCAACCCCTGCAAGGCTTTAAGAATTCCATCCTGGCGCAAAGTAACCATCTGCTGCCTTTTCGTTTCCGGCAAAAGGTCTGCTGCCGTGCCGCCTTTGTTTATAATGGCTTCGACTTCCGGAGTCATCTTGAAAATTTCGTAAATCGCCAAGCGCCCCATTATGCCTCTGCCGTTACAAACCGGACAGCCCGCGCTGTGGTAAATTTGGTAAGGCTTTTTGATATTTGTCGCCATCGCCGGAGGCAAATCTTTCAAAGCCGTATCAATGATTTGAGTGATGGCTTCGGGAGCGTCTTCGGCAGCTTTGCAGCTTTGACAAAGCAAAGAAATAAGCCTCTGGGAAAGCATTAAATTCAAAGCGGCGGGCAAAAGGAAAGGTTCTACTTTCATATCGATTAAACGGGGAATAACGCCAAGGGCGTTATTTGTGTGCAAAGTCGAAAGGACAATGTGGCCGGTTAAGGCGGCGTGAATGGCTAGCCCAGCAGTTTCGTTGTCCCGGATTTCGCCGACCATAATAATGTCAGGGTCTTGCCGCAAAATTTCCCGGAGCCCCGAAGCGAAATCATAGCCGATTTCAGGCTTAACCTGCGACTGGTTGATTCCGGAAATGAAATATTCAACAGGGTCTTCCAAACTGACGATATTAACCTTGTCACTATTAAGAGTCTGAAGCAAAGCGTAAAGCGTTGTCGTTTTTCCGGAACCGGTCGGGCCGGTAATAAGAATCATTCCGTAAGGTTTGTTTAGGGCGGTGTTTATAATGTCGTTGTTGTGTTCGTTAAGGCCCAACTGGTCCAGTTTTTTTAAGCCAACCGTCGAATCGAGGACGCGGATAGCGACTTTTTCGCCAGAAGGAGTCGGAAAAGTGGAAACGCGGAAATCGATTTCCCGGTCCAAAATCGCGCTGCGAAACCGGCCGTCCTGTGGAGTCCGCGTTTCGTCCAGCTTTAATTCCGAGATAACTTTTATCCGGGAAAGAATAGGCTGGGCAAGTTCAAGCGGCAGAGAGGCGACTTCCTTAAGTTCGCCATCGACGCGGAAACGGACCCTCAAATAATTTTGCTGAGGTTCGATATGGATATCCGAAGCCTTGCTTTGGACCGCCTCCTTAAAAGTCGAAGCGACCAGCTTGATAATCGGCGCTTCTTCGGCGCCCACGCCTTTCGCCTCCTCAAGCCGGACAAGTTTCCGGGCCGTTCCCGGCTGGACGCTGATAGCGCTGACGGCGGCTTCGACTTCGCTCCTGAACGGCGAATATTTTCTTAAAATTTCCTGCCAGTCGGAATAAGAAATCAGATAAATCGCCAGGCTCAAATGCCCGCGGCGGGCGATAAATTTCAAAGCTTCCTGGGCGCGCATATCGTCGGGATTGACCATCCCCACTATCAAGCTGCTCCCGTCTTTGGAAAGGGGCGCCAGTTCGTACGTATGAGCAGTCTCTTCGGGAATAATTTTTATCAAAGATTCGTCGTATTTCGATAAATCCAGCTTTTTATAAGGAATACGCAAAACCGAGCTTTTCAGTTCGGCTATTTTTTCGTCGCCAATCAAATGGCGCTCGTAAATCATCGACTCAACGCTCCGCCCCGCCAAAAAAGCTTCCCGCTTGATTTTGGCCAGCTGGTCTTCGGCGAGAAGATTCCTTTTCTGGATTTCGCTTAAGAGGGTTTCGTCGGTCATAAATTATTTTTTGGAATCAATAAGACAGGAACGGATTCTGGCGGCCAAGATTGGCGGGCACGCCACCGGCTCCCGGGATAAGAACTTTTAAATTCTGAAGAAGCGGATTTACGATTTGCGGATTGACGCTGATTTTGGATATCGACTGGGCGTTCTGGAAATTGGACGGGACAACCACTTCAATCAATTGCGGCTGGCTGAAAAAAAGATAGTAAGCCGCGCCCACGATAATTCCCAAAATAACAATCCAAAGAAGGAAAGTGACGAATCCCGAACGGGTTTTTTGCTCTTCTATTACTATAGCCATTAGTTTGTTTGATAATAAGTGTCGACCGTTAAATCTAAATTATACGAATCTTGTTTGGGGTCGGCGACCGGAGCGATATTCGCCTGCTGGACGTCGAAAATCCGGTAATTGCTTTCGAGATTAAGCGCCAAGTTTTTGATATCTTCATACTTGCCTATCAGCCTCAGCTTGAATTCGGAAACGCCGACGGGGTTTATCAGGGATGTTTCCGATTTCGGCGCCAGGCTTAAATTGCTTTTATTGACCGCGCTGACGGAATTTAAGTTCAAGCTGTTCGCCTGCGCCAAACCGTTAAGCTGACCCAAGGCGCTGGCCGACTCTGGGTCGAGAGGCAGAGCGGTGGAAAGCTCGGTTTGAAAATCGGCTTCATTTTTGTAATCGCTCAAAAGGGATTGAATCTGGCTGATGGTTTGTTTTTGGTTGTTCAGGAAGCTCTGCTTGGAAGCGATTTCGCCGCGGATATTTTGGACGTCTCCGTAAGCGCCCTGAATAAAATCAAAATAAATAACCAGTGAAGCCAGAAGCAGAACCAGCGCGATGACCAAACTTATTAACCTTTCAGTTGATTTTTTCATTATTGCGGTTGATTGATAAAAAAGCCGGGCTGGAAAACCAGGGTCGCGCTAAAAGAAAATCCCTGCGGCGTGTAAGAAATTTGGCTGAAGTCGACTCTCGTGACAGCGGACGAACTCTGCCAGGCGGCCAATTGGCCGACCAGGTCATCCATGGATTTTGCCAAACCGCTCAGCTGGGCCTGGTTGTTGAAAACCGTCAGGCTTAAGCGATTGAAGTAAACGTTGGAATCGGTATTTTTTTCCAGATAATTAAGCAAATTGGAGCTGATGATATGGTTGCCCAAAATCGCTTTAAGATTGGTGATCTGGG
>JAVHRF010000074.1:0-13958 GCA_036171515.1 Minisyncoccota bacterium
GTAGTGACAATAGTATTTCCGTATGTTGATGACATCCTGCCAAGAGTGGACGATTCGATATTACAACCTCCGGCAGTAGCTGTTTGCGATGACGCGAAACAAATACTGGTTGTTCCTAAAGCGCAGTTTGAGGTAGAGGTGGAACCGCCGACGTCAGCCAAGAAAAGAGTTATGGCGCTCTTCAGCGTCGCCATATCGGAAATTCTTTGCGAGTCCCTGGCTTGGGCCAGAAGCTGGGCCGGGTTCAGGGTTAAAATAACGACGACCGCCAAAATAACTAAAATAGCGATAACGATTAAAAGTTCGATTAAAGTGAAACCTTTGGGATTTTTTTTGTTTTTATTCATAATTGATTAAATACATTAGCATCCAATGACCGCTTGGCTGCTACTTATATTTATAATTATAGCATATCAAGATAATTAAAACATCTCTGCTGTGGATAACTTTTACCCTATTGAACGCTCTATGCGAGCAACCAACTCTTTAAAGAATAAGCTTTTTAGCCTTCCGAGGCATTCTTAAAAACATAGTTTATCGGACAACAAGCGCGGCTCTGAGGCTGAGCGGGCAGGGCGCGCCGCCAATATTCCTTTCGAAACCGGCCTCGATTTGCTCCGGCGGCAAATCGGGCCTGCGCTCTCGGTAAAAATCTTTTGTCGGGCAAAAGACCAAGCATTTTTACCTCCGAGAGCTTCCTCAATAAACATTGGCGGCGCGAGCGAAGCTGAAGCGCCAGCGAAAATTCTCGCCGGGAGTTTTAGCGGTAACGAGAACATAGCTATCACCAACTGCTGGCGCGACTATATAATGAATTCTTTCGGCGGCTCGACCTCGATTTTCAGCGCTTTGCCGTCCGGGCCGGTAAATTCCAAAGAATAAGCGTGAAGCATCAGGCGGCTGAAATTATCGTTTTTGGGCCCGTAAAGATTATCGCCAAGAACGGGATGGCCGATGCTTTTTAAATGAACTCTTATCTGGTGGGTCCGGCCGGTTTTTGGCGAAACTTCCAAAAGCGAAAAAACGCCTCCCAAAGCTTCCTCTGTTTTGATTGTCCGATAATCCGTAATTGCCGGCTTGGACATTTTTTGGGAATAAACAGAATGCTTTATCGTTCCCGCTTTCAGGCCGATGGGCTTGTCGATAGTCCCCTTTTCGGGTTCCGGTTTTCCATAAACCCAAGCCAAATAAGTTTTTTTAATTTGGCGGCTTTGGAAAAGATTTTTTAAATAATCGAAAGATTTTTGATTTTTGGCGACCAGCATTGCGCCCGACGTTTCTTTGTCGAGGCGATGGACGATTCCGGGCCGCTCCGGAGAATCTCCCACTCCCTTGACTTCAGGCCGGTTCTCCAAAAGCCAATCGGCCAAAGTTTTTTCGCCGGAAGATTTTGAATGGGCGTTATGATGGACCAAAAGGCCGGCGGGCTTGTTCAGCGCCAAGATATTTTTATCTTCGTAAATAATTTCGGGTTCCGTTAAGCTCAAGATAAAATTTAAAACCGATTAGGCGCGAGGGCGGGTTTTCTTTTTGGATGAGCGGATTTTTTTGCTCTTGCCGAATTTTTTGGCGGTTTCCAGGGCAAGCGAAACCAATATCTTCCTGGCTTTCTTTTTTTCTTCCAGCTCTTTTGGGCTGACTTCGTTTAAAAGTTTGCCGCCACCAACGTGGTCGGAGTGATGGAGAATCGAAATGCTTTTAACTTTATTGAATTTGGCGATGCTGAAAACGACCGCCGATTCCAAATCGACGCCGATAAATTTTTCCTGCTGCCACTTGCTGACCCGCTGATTTGTCTGGCCGAGCATCGTCGAAACGGTCCTAATCGGGCCGGCAATATGAGGAATCCCCTTTTTATCCAAATATTTTTCCAGCCATTTAACAACTTCTTTGCTTGGTTCGATAATCCGGCGGGATCTACCCAGGAAATAATAACTGGTGCCGTCGGCCCGGTAAGCGGAAGTCGGTATAAAAATTTTTCCAACCGGAATTTTTTTCTTGGTTAAGCCGCCGAAATGGCCCAAAAGAATAACCAGTTTCGCTCCCAGCTTGATAAAATGCTGGACCTGGTCTCCGGAAAAAGCGCCGCCGTAAGCATGAGTGACGGCTATTTTTATTCCTTTGTAGTCGCCTATAAAAGCATGAGGAGAAATCGGCCTTAAATTTTTCAATTGGTCTTTGAATTTGTCTTTTAAAAAATCGGTTACCAGCCAGTAACCTTCTTCTTTGATGCTCTTGAATATTCCCCAAACTATCAAAACATCCGGCTGCTCATCCGGGCTAACCTTCCACCAATTCCGCCAGTTTTTTTTAGATAATTCTCTGTACATAATTTAATTTAACAGGTTTTTATCCTTAAAATAATCAAGCAAGCTGTCTATCTTCACCCTTGATTGCTTCATCGAATCCCGCTCACGGACGGTAACGTCGTTTTTTTCGAGACTCTCAAAATCTACAGTCAGGCAATACGGCGTGCCGATTTCATCCTGGGCGTAATATCTTTTTCCGATATTTCCTCTGTCGTCCCAAGCGACGTAAAAATGTTTTTTCAGTTCTCCGTGGATTTTTTTAGCCAAATCAACCAACGCCGGCTTGTTGTGAAGCAGCGGAAAAACCGCGGCTTTATAAGGAGCCATTCTCGGATTAAGTTTAAGGATTTTCCGGTCGCCGTCTTCTTCGTACGCTGTGGCCAATACGGCAAGCAGCGTCCGGTCGACGCCGAAAGTCGGCTCGATGACGTGAGGAATATATTTTTTGCCCGTCCGGTCGTCCAAATATTCCATGCTGACGCCGGAATGCTTTTGATGACTCGAAAGGTCGTAGTCGGTGCGATACGCGATAGCCCACAGCTCGTCCTGCCCGAACGGAAAATCGTATTCCATGTCAATAGTTCTTTTTGAATAAAAAGCCCGCTCGCCGTCCGGAATTTCGTGATTAAAAAGTCCGCTTTTCTTCAGGCCGACAATATCCATAAATCCGTGCATGTACTCCACCCACTCCTCGAATATTTTTTTCCAGTCGCCGTCCGGAGAAATGAAATATTCGATTTCCATCTGTTCGAATTCAAGGGTGCGGAAAATAAAATTTCCGGTCGTCACTTCGTTTCGGAAAGATTTGCCTATCTGGCCGACTCCGAAAGGAATTTTTTTGGCGGTGGAAGAAATGATATTTTTATAATCCGTAAATATGGCCTGCGCGGTTTCGGGGCGAAGGTAAGTGGTGACGCCTTCTTCTTCGACGGGCCCGATAACGGTTTTGAACATTCCGCTGAAAAGCTTTGCCTCAGTGAATTCTCCGCCGCAGTCGGGGCATTTTGAGGAATCTTTGAGTTTATCCGGCCGGAAACGATGATGGCATTTTTTGCATTCCACCAGAGCGTCTTTGAAATTTTTAACATGGCCGCTCGCCTCCCAGACTTTCGGGCTCAAAAGAATTCCTCCGTCCAAGCCGACCATGTCGTCGCGCTGATGGATAAAATAATTCCACCACTCTTTTTTTATGTTGTTTTTAAGCTCGACTCCCAGCGGGCCGTAATCATAGGTGCTGCTCAGGCCGCCGTAAATTTCCGAACCCGGGTAAACAAAACCCCGCCTCTTGGCCAGCGAAACTATTTTTTCCATTAAATCTTTTTCCATTATTTGGTTATATTATCAGGGCTCGACGTTTTTCGAAACGGAAGACACGGTTGAATCGTCAGGAAGGGCAGTCGTTATTTCAGAGGCGGAATCGCTTAAAGGAACGTTAGTAAAATTATCCGTCGCCGTCAACGTTGTCTGGCTGATGAGCTGAGCTTGGCTGTTTATCTGATTTACCGAAGGAGTGCTCTTTATTTGGAATATCGCTTCGGCTGCCGGCAAAACTATTCCCGCTGTTGCCGGAACTCTGTCTATTTGCCAGGTTATGGTGTTGCTGGAAGGGTCGTATACCGGCGAAGAACTGCTAATATTGCTTTTGACCACTCCCGTCCAGGCGACGTTCGAAGCTAAACTGGCTTGGACTTTTACGTTCGAAATATCGGTCGAGTAATTATTGATAATCCAGTGGATTGTGTATTCGGTCGGCTGGTTGACTCTCGGAGGAAACGGCCCGCTGTTTAATATTCCCGAAGCCGCGTCCCGGAAATAACCTTCGGATAAAATATTAACCATTCCCTGAATAGGGGTTGTCAGCTGCGCCAAACCGGTTGTCTGGCTGGTATTGCTGTTCGGCAAAACGGTCTGCGAGGAAATCTGGGCTTTAAACGCCAAAGAAAAATTTTTATCGCTTATTCTTTTGATAGGATAGCTGCTTTTGGTGCCGATAACCAAACTCACCGAGCCGGATTGGTTGGGGGCGATTGAAGCAAGTTCCGGAAGATTGGAGGCGTTCCAGGTAAATGTCTGGGTCAGGCCGTTAAAGAAGCCGTTGGTCTGGAAAGAAGAAAAATCATAGAGGTCTCCGGTCAGGGTCACGGTTATGGCGGCATTCTGGAACGCGACGGAAGAATTATTTTGGTAAGTTATCGTGTAATTTAAATTATCGGAAAGTTTCGAAACATAATTGGGGCTGTCGTTCAAACTAACCGAAACGGAAAGTGGCGAAGAAGCGACGACAAGCTGGAGTTTTTGGCTGTTCACCAGGTAGTTTTGGCCATTAAATTGGGCATTAATGTCCGCTTCCATCTGGAAAAAAGATTGTTCCGCTCCCGTCACCGAACCGGTAACCGTGAAGCTGCCGCTCGCGCCCGGAGAGAGCGAGTCCAGGATCCAGGTATTGTTTCCGGTAGTCGGCTGGACGCTGCTTGCCTGGAATTTATAAATCGGCGGATAAACGAGGGCCAAAGAAACGCCGGAGAGGTTTTGGCCTGTATTGTTTTTGTAATTAACTGTTAAATCGAAATTTTGGCCGTTCGCTATATTCTGGGGAGCCGACAGGGAGACGGCAACTATCGGGTCCAAGATATTGATATCGACCGAAGACTGTCGCTCAAAACGGCTGCTGCCCGTCTGGAATAAACCGTACAAAAGCGAAGCCTGAATTTTCTGGAGCGATTGCGTGCCGTTTGTCGCCACGAGATTATAAGTGATGTTCCCCAGACTTCCGGGACCCAGGTCTCCGATTGATTTTTCCTCAACCCTTTGGCCAGGCGCGTCCAAAAATAAAATTCCATCCGGCAAAGACAACGAAAGGCTGGCGTCCTTCAGCACTAAATTAGTATTATTGAAATAATTAACGTCAAGCTTAAATTGCTGGCCGACGTAAGCGCTGCTGTCGCCGGAAAACGCGATGCCAACCCCCTGATTGACCAGCGAATTCTGATAATAGAAATAAAAATTTATTCCCGCGCCGACTAAGACAACAACAGCGAGAAAAACTCCGCCGATTATCCACCATTTTTTTCGCGGAGGTTTCTCTGATTTTATCCTTACTTCTTCTTTCCACGGAGAATTATTAACCATAGATTTATTTTAACAAAAAAGCAGGATTCGACAACGCGACCGGGTATTTATAAGCTGATACTCCGTTATGAGGACGGTCAAAAATCAATAAATCCGAGCCAATCGGAAGAGCCGAAATTCAGCGAGCAATTCGAGCACAGGAAGTTTTGACTACCGACGCTGAAAAAATTAATTTCCTTTTTATGGCAGGACGAGCAAACCGCTTCATCCGGGTCCCAGCCCAGGATTTTAAGTATCCCCCGCCAGCCGATATTTTCTCCGGTTAATTTTTCCCATAACGCTTCGTCCGGCTGGTTTTCGGCGAGCAAGCTGTCTAATTTTTCGAGGTCGGAGATTTTGGCGGTCAAACGGGAAATCTTCAGGGCTTCGATAATCTGCAAGCCGTTTTTCTCAATCAGCCTTGCCTGAATCAAGTTTCCCGGCTCAAGGTGGGCGGAAAGCTTTGATGTGATTTTTTGGGCACTCTTGGCTTTCGCGGCCAATTTGCCAAAGTTCTTGGCGTAAAGATGAATCCGGTAGTCGGCTTCGCCAACAGGCTCTTTTTTGAGGATAATTCCTTCGTCGAAATACTCGAACATTATTATATTCTACCCCCACATCTAATAAGGCACAAGAAAAAATTATTTTAAGAATAATACTATCTTATTGGATGTGAGGGTATCTATGGCTTTAATTTTGAATAGTGGTATTCTATTAAACAGCTAATTTACCAAAAGAAAGGAGATTTTTATGGACGAAAAACGCTGTCCTTGCGGAAAAATATGGCGGGTAGCCGGCGTATTTACGACGAAACCGCCGAGGAACTTTGCTTCAATTCCAATCCGACAAGCATCCTGCGGAGAACAAGTTATTTAACCGCCAGATGCTGCGGGCTGCCGATGAAAAGAATGAGAGTCCGAATGGCTAAATTTCGCGGCGGAGGAAAAAGAGAAATCAACTCTTTGGAGTATGGCGAATGCCCGTGCTGCGGAAATCAAATCATTGTCGCTGAAACGAATCCGCTTAAAGCATTCTTTAGCTGGCTGCGCGAGAAATTTATGAAGAAATAATAAAAAATCCCGCTTCAGAAATGAGGCGGGATTTTTTATTTTATCCCAAAACTTCTTTGATTTTTAGCCTGATTTTTTCCGTTGTCCCGTCCGGAATATAAAAATTTTTATCGGTTTTATAATTATGGCCATATAGTTCGTCTTTAAAAATAATCCTCTCGAATTCTTTCGAGGCGGCGTAGCGTGGGATAAAGTGCCCGTGCAAATGCCTTGTCTCATTTCCCAAAAACGCGTAATTAAACCAATCAGGCCGGAATGATTTTTGGAGCGCGTTTCTAAGTTCGCTTAAAACAATAAACAGCTCTTTTTGTTCTTCTGTTGTGGCGTCGGTTAAATCGAAAGCGTCTTTCCTATCGCACCAAATTATGCAACGCCCAAGATAGCCCTGGTTCGGGTGAATGAACACTGACCAATATTTGTAATCTTTTATTTTGTATTTCGAAAAATTTTCCATAAATTAATAACTTAGCGGCTTTGCCGCACCGACGACAATTTCAAGTTTTTCCCTGCCCCGTAGCGAAACGAAGTTTCTGCTACTAGGGTTTGGCGGCAAATTATTAAATCTTCTTCTCATCTAAAATCAACAACTTCATTATTCAACATCATGGCTACTCACTCATCAATTTTTGTTTCTCCGTCATAAAATCCGATAACGTTAGCGGACCAGTCTTTGTTATTCCAGTTTTTTCTAGAAATTCTTTATCATCGTGCAAATGTGTTTCTATCAGAACATCACCGGTAAGAACATCCAATACATAATGATTTTCCAGCAACATTGTAGATAGGTGAATTCTTTCGCCATAATACAACAAACAAGCATTTAATCGACTATTGAAATGAGATTGAGAATCTATGAGAAAAGTAAAACTACTATCTTCCGGCTTAACAACATGTTCTTTCAAAAAATCATCACTCAAAGATTTGCATTTCTCTGCTTGTTGAAAAGCGTATTCACTATTATGCCTATGGGGCAAGTAAATAGAAAAATAATATGCGGTCGATAAACCGATTATGAGCAATATAGCAAGAACGCCAACCTTAAACCAATTTTCTTTTAGCCAATTATTATTCGCCATAATTTTTATGAAACTCAATGATTAAAAAATTTTCTTTTCCCGCAAAATATGGTTCGAGCCGATGTTTTGGGCGGGTTTCCTTAAGCATATCAAACAAAAATACGAGCGCCAATAGATCGGCGCTCGTATTTTAAATTATGCACAGGGTGGCCTGCCTGCGCAGGCAGGGAGTCGCCCGCGACTTAAAATTTTTCCGTCGAAAAATTTTAGTCTGGGCACCGGCTCGTCCCGATTTTCTGGTGAAAATCGCGGACTCCGTCGTTCGACTCCCATTTCTGAATATAAGTATTTAAAAAAGCGCTTCTGATTAAGCGCCTTTTTAAATATCTATGCACAGGGTGGGAGTCGAACCCACGCGGGCACATGTCCAACGGTTTTACAGACCGCCCCCGGCCCCTACGGGACTACCTGTGCTTATTTATTTGGCTTCAGTGTTATTTTCCGAATTTTGAACCTCCTTTGTCAAATGCTCCAAACTTTTGGCGTCTTTTTCTTCTTTTATTTTTATCCGGTTAAGAAGAAGGTTGATATTATTGTCCAGCCGCAACATCAGAACTTTGAATTTCCGCAAAAACTTCTCCAGAAATTTATTAAGCTCGATATCGATTTTTTCGGGAATCTCCGAGCGGGCCAACCGTTCCAAAAGTTTGATTTTAACGGTTTCGTCTTTTTCCTCTATCCGCGGCAAGGCGGCGGCCATCATATAAGTAATGGCGCCCAAACCAATCATTAAAATAATAGCGAAAATAAATTCTATCATTTAAAATTTAAATTTCCAACCTGTGGAATTTATTGATTCTTACATTCTCCCCCACCCTGTTCCTGACGTCGTTAACCAGGTCGCCGATAGTTTTCGATTCGTCTTTTATGTAAGGCTGCTTCAAAAGAGCCTCCACTGTTTCCGGAGCCATAGCTGCGATTTGCATCGCTACTTCATGCGCCAAATCCCTGAAAGGCTGAGACCTTGCCACGAAGTCGGTTTCGGCGCGCACATCCAGAATAACGCCGATTCTTTCGTTGTGAGTATAAGACTCTATCAGTCCCTCTCCGGTTTCGCGGCCTTCCCTCTTGGAGATTTTTACCAAACCTTTTTGCTTAATCCACTCGACTGCGGCGTCAAAATCGCCTTTTGTTTCGCTTAAGGCCTGCTTGGCGTCCATCACGCCAGCGCCGGTCAAATCGCGGAGCTTCTGGATGTCTTTAACGTCTATTTTCGATTTCGCCATTTTATTGCTTTTTTGATTCCAAGACCGCGTTTTTTATCTGTTTCAAAAACCAATTGACGCTGACCGAAGACAAGTCGTTGCCGGGAATCAGGTAGTCGATGCCGGCGGGATTGACGTCAAGGTTGGAAAAAACGATGGCGGGAATATTAAGGCGTTTGGCTTCGGCGACGGCGGCTTTATGGATAATCGGATTAATAACCACCAAAACGTCGGGCAGGCGGTCAAAATTTTCCAAACCGTAAAAATTGCGGCTTAGCCTTTCGATGTCTTTTTGAATTCCAAATCTTTCCTTTTTCGGATATTTTTCGAAGGCGTTCTTTTCCCAGTCTTCTTTCAGCTTCTTGAAATAATTGAGCCGGCTGGACAAAACTTTGAAATTCGTCAAAGTTCCTCCGAGCCAACGGTTAACAACGAAAGGAAAATTCAGCTCTTTGGCTGTTTCCGCTATTCCCGCCGCCGCCGGATGAATTCCGACGAACATCACGCTGGCGCCATTTTTTGTTTTTTCTTTCAGGAAATTAAGGGCCGACTCTAATTTTTCGAAAGTCTTGTTGAGGTCGATGATATCCACTCCTCCCCGGTTGGTAAAAACGAAACCCTTCATCTTCGGATGGGTTTTCGATTTTTTCCGGCCGTAAAAAACTCCGGCCTCAACCATCTCGTTGATAGCCTGAGATTGGTCCGGATTTATTTTTTTTACGGTTTGCTCTTCAGACATAGTAATAAGTGTAATAATCCATCCAAAAAAAATCAAGGGCGGGGCAAGGCGCCGGCCAAAAATATTTTTAATTAAAAATAGCCCCCAAAGAGGGCTATTAATCCAGGAGCTCTATTAATATGACGAATTCGAGGGGAAAAATTTTGACTTTCTCTGCTTTTTGCAAAACGACGACCTTATCATTTACATCAATAACCATGCCATCATGCTGCGCGGTCGCGCGTAAAACGCCGTCTTCTATATTAAAATCATCGTCAAATGAATACCTGTCGATTTTCATTTCCCGGCAAGGATAGCAAAATGGATAGACGAGGGTGATTTGAACCCATTTTTTGGCCAGCTTTTTGAAAGCCCTGCTTTTCTTTCTATTCAGCCTGGAAACGCTCTTTTCAAAAGAGAAAACCTTGTCTTTCACCGATTTCTCCTTTACCTGTTAAATAACCCTGCTCTTTTAAGAGTTGGATTGCCTTAAGGCATTTAACGGGGTGAATTTTCAATACTACTTATAATTAAAACTCAAACTTTGTTCAAAATCAAATCATCAAACTATCTCTCCTCCGCCGAGCATTACTCCTTTTGAGCTATAGAAAACCGCCGATTGGCCGGGAGCGACAAACTTTTGAGGCGCGGCGAAAATCAGCTTGTATTTGCCGCCCTTCTTCAGCAGCTTCGCTTTTGCCAGCGGCTGCCGGTAGCGGAGCCGCGCCAAAACCAAAGCCGGCATTTTCGGAGCCTCGCCCAGCCAATTCAAATTTTTCAGGAATATTTCTTTCCTGGCGCTTTTGGCGTCATCAGCTTCGGCGACTTTAATGATATTATTTTTGACGTCTTTTTTAATAACGTAATAAGGTCTGGTGGCCGGAATTCCCAGGCCGTGCCTTTGGCCAATCGTGTAAAAAGAAGCGCCGCTGTGTTTGCCGACAACTTCTCCTTTCGCGTTTAAAACCAACCCCTGCTTTTGGCGGATATGTTTTTTCAAAAAATCAGAAAGGGTGATTTGCCCCAAAAAACAAATCCCCTGGGAATCTTTCTTGCCCGCCGTCGGAAGCCCGGCGCGCTTGGCGATATTCCTTACTTCGGACTTCAAATAATCTCCTATCGGAAAAAGGCACCGGTTTAATTGTTTTTTATCCAGCGCCCACAAAAAATAAGACTGGTCTTTATTTAAATCCTTGGCAACTAATAATTTTAGAATTTCGAATTTCGAATTTCGAATTTCCCGCCGAAGGCGGACGTAGTGCCCCGTCGCCACGTAGTCAGCCCCCGCCCTAAGAGCCTTTTTTAAAACAGGCCAAATTTTATTTCTTTATTACACATCACGTCCGGATTGGGCGTAATTCCCTTTTTGTAGCCGCCAATCATATAATTAACAACCAGTTTCTTGTATTCTTTTTCCAAATTCCAGACGTAAAACGGGATGCCGATTTTCGCCGCCGTTTTCCGGGCGTCTTCGGCGTCGCGGCCGGAGCAGCCGTCAAGATTGTAGCCTTTGATATAAACTCCGACTACATCGTATTTTTTTCCGCTCTTAGCGGAAAGCAAGAAGGCGGCCACCGAAGAATCGACGCCGCCCGACATCATCACGAAAACTTTTTTTCTCATGCGGCTATTCCTTCACCCTTTCGACGTATTCTCCAGTTTCGGTGTTGATTTTTACGACATCCCCTTCTTCGATAAACAGCGGCGCGGAAATTTTAATTCCTCCCTCGAGAGTTATTTGTTTCGTTCCTCCCTGCGCCGTGTTGCCGCGGACAGCAGGCGGAGCTTCTGTTACTTTGAAATCAATTTTTATCGGCATAATGACTTTAATGACTTTGCCGTTAAAAACAATAGTTTCCACTTCGGTCTTGGGTTTCAAGAATTTGGCGCCTTCGCCGATAATCTCCTCTTTCAGCGAAAACCTGCTGCCGGGATTATTTTCTTCGTGGAACCAGTATTCGCCGCGGCTGGCGTAAATAAAAACCGCCTTTTTCCTTTCGATTTCGGCTTCCTCGAAAGAATCGCTCGCCTGGAAATTTCGTGTAAGAATTTTGCCGTTTATCAGGTTTTTCATTTTGGTCTGAGCCACCGCTTTTCTCTGCTGCATACGCAGAAAGCTGTGCTCCATAATTTCATAGGGCTCGTTTTCATAAACTATTATCGTTCCTTTTGTTATTTCGGTGTATGAAAGCATATTGGATATTTTAACTGGTTATTCAGCGAAAATCAAATAATTTAAATCAAAAACCCAGCCTGTCTATGGACGGGCTGGGTTTCCTTTATCTGTTTATTCCTCTGAATTATGAGGCTCTCTCACGCGGGTAGACCCCTCCGGCTCTTCGATCTTAAGATTAATATGGGCATTTATCTTCATCCCAACAATCCTAAGAAGCGAGCGAATGGCTTGGGCGGTCGAGCCTTGGCGGCCAACTATTTTACCCATGTCCTGAGGGTTCACTTTCAAAGAAAGCAGAACTCCCCTCTCGTCAACTTTCCGGTCGACTTTGACGTCGTCGGGATAGCTGACAATAGATTTCGCCACATACTCCAAGAAATCTTGATCGGCTTTGCTTGTAGGCATTTTCTATTATTCAATAATTCTATTGATTTTCGACCTTTTGATTTTCAGGATTATCTATTTTGAAATTCCGACTATTAGCTTAATTATAGTCATTTTTTAAGATTTGTCAAATGCTTAATAGTTTTCCACGAATGAGCTTCCGAACCATACAATTATTCTAACATTTAATTTAATTTTCAAAAAATCCGCCTTCGGGCGGATTTATCTTTAAAATATTTAGCAGAGTCTGTTCCGGCTCTAATCTTAGGCCGCGGCCGGAGTTTCGGCCGGCTTCGCCGCCGCTTCGGCGGCAGGAGCGGATGCCGGTGGATTCTTTTTCGATTTTTTATGGACGGGAATTTTCGGTTCTTTAAGCACACCATTATTAACCAAAAGATTATGGACGGTCGCAGTCGGCTGGGCGCCAACGCCAAGCCAGTACTTCACCCGCTCCGCGTTGAAAGCGAGCTTTTTGGTGGCGGGGTTGTAAGAGCCGATATCGTCGGTCGAACGGCCGTTAAGCTTCGTCCGCTTTTCCTGAATAACCAGCCTAAAACTCGGCTGATGCTTCTTCCCCACTCTTTGTAATTTAATCATTAACATAGTTGTATATTAGTTTGCCAAATAGGTTTTAAAAAGTCAAATAGAATACTTCTATTGAATAAATAATGAAAATTGTGTTGAGGTAGCACAAAAATCTTTATCTCCGCTTAGTTCTTGATTAATTTCTCGAAGATGATTCACAATTATTTTTGAATAATCAACTAGATTACTGTTATTATTTTCTATAAATATTAATGTTTTATTATTATCGACTCCCGGAACCACTCCTTCGTTACTAATTTGTAAGTTTGTAGATATCAAGCCATTAGCATAATTCATTTCCCCGACAGTTTCAATTAATCCAAGTATTTTTTGATTGCCTAATTTTTCATAAAGAAACTGAGACTTATTTTCGTATATATCTGTTATAAAAGGATCAATAATTATATGAGCCGGACTCCCTTTCGTTAAATAATCTGATTCATCAATAATGTTTTGAGCTTTAACGCAATTATATTCATTGATTTGAGCTATTGCGGCTTGAGCATCTACTTTAGGCAAGACAATCTGAAGATACGCTTGATAACCACTAACTATAAGAGTCGTTATCGTAAGAAAAATTAGTCCGATAGTAAGCCCGATTAGCCATTTAGTAAGCGCTAGTAATTTTTTAGAATATTTAGTGCTATTAATATCAAATTTTTGAATTGAGATATTAAGCAATTTTGAAATTATTGAATTGCTATCAGCCCCCTCCGGAGCCTGCGGTAACCCTTTTAGCCTTTTCTCTTCTTCAATTAATTCTTCTTCGCTCATTATTATTTTATTTCAGTAGTATTGGGTAGGATTTGCTAAATACCTTTATCCAGCGGGAGTGCCAGGATTCGAACCTGGATACCTGGTTTTGGAGACCAGAGTCTTGCCGTTGGACGACACTCCCAAAACTTGAAGAGCTGGGCTGGAGACCGCCGGTATGCCACTTACCTAAGCTCCCCTATCCGCCCGACAAAACAGGCGGATTATTTTTTAACCTCCTTATGAACAGTCGCCTTGCGGCACCAGGCGCAATATTTTTTAAGCTCCAATTTGCGCTCCACCTGCTTTTTATTTTTATGCATAAAATAATTGATCCTTTTGCACTTGGAGCAGCGCAGCCTGACTATGTTTTCGCTTTTTTTTGTTTTAGCCATAAATTTTTATTTATTAACTATGCTTATAAAGTAAGATAACAATTATCAGAAAAAAAATCAATACCGATGAAAGCTTTAATTTTATTTTTCGGCAAACAGCAGTTCAAACATTCCAGCGATGTTTGCCTGCTTACCGGACAGGCAGGCCTACCCGTCCTCTCGCCCAGCCCTTTTAGCGA
>JAVHRF010000075.1:0-3009 GCA_036171515.1 Minisyncoccota bacterium
GAAAAAAGGGAGTCTGCATATGTGGAGCCGCGCTTTCGGAATCAAAAGCCCGAAGAGCGACGGCGTAACCGGCGACGACGTGGGCCGGTTATTCAAGGAAAAGAAATACGAAGATATCGCCAGATATAACGTCGGCGACCTGCGGGCGACTGCCGAGCTTTACGGCTACTGGCAGAAATATTTCAAGTTTTAATCGCTTCGCTCATAAAATTACTTCGCTCAGTCTAAATAATGACCTTGCCCTTATTTGTCCTTTGCTAGTAATTTTAGATCGTCGGATTCCATTCGCCGGCACTATGACGCGTCATAGTGGCTGGTTGATTAATATTGAAAATTTATTATTTCATTCGTTGACGCTATGACATGTCATAGCGGGCAACCCCCCCACGCCTATACATAGGTGAGGGGGTTAATTTAGCTTAAATAGTCCGCGCTTTAGCGTAGCGGCAAATAAACATGGATTAAAAAAGCCCAAAGTTTTTACTTCGGGCTTATATTTTTATTCAACCAGCTCAATGATTTCTTCGCAGTATTCCGCGTAAGGCCTGATGGCGACGTAATTTCTAGAAAAATGAAGTTTCGGATTGATTGTTTCAATCATCGCCTGGACAGGCGAATGGGTCGCGCATTTACAGACGACTCTCGTATCCATTCCGAGTTTTTTAATCGCTTCCAGATACGGGCAGAAGTCGTAGCTCCTCCAGACTATTTTTCGGGCGGTTTTTTCGACAATCGGGACTTCCTCCGGTTTTAATTTCATATACTCGAAAAGGACAAGCTGAAATGCTTTTTCGACGTCCGTCCCTTTCAGGTTAAGGCTGTTTTTATGCTCTTTAAACCACGTCATCCTTCTTTTCGTTATTTCCCGCGCCCATTCGGCCAGGGCTTTTTCCAGGCCGATTTCCTTGCTTCTTTTAATAACGTTTTCCAGCGCTTTCGTGTATAAAGGAACTTTCGCCGCTTCGTTCGCTCTTATTTCCACCATGGGTTTTCTCCTTTTGTGTTATTTATGTTCTGAGTTATTTATAACTCCAAAAGGCGTTTTTAGTCAACAATTTTTTACTCGCAAAAAGCTTTGACAATTTTATTTTTTCCAATTATACTGTTATAATAATTTTAATGTTAAAGAAGAGGACTAAACAAAATATAATAAAGGAACACGGCCGGCACGAAAAAGACACCGGCTCGGCGGAAGTCCAGGTTGCCGTTTTAAGCAGGCAAATTGAGGAGCTGACCAAGCACCTCAAGAAAAATCCCAAAGACAACCACTCGCGGCGGGGGCTTTTGAAAATGGTCAGCCATCGGCGCAAACTTTTGGGCTATCTCAAAGAACACAACGTCAAAATTTACGAGAAGCTCATCAAGAAACTCGACCTTAAAAAATGATTCCCAAAAAAGAAATACATCCGGCGCAACGGGTCGGAATTTTTATCGACGTCCAGAACCTTTACCATTCGGCGAAGAACCTTTACCACGGGCGAGTCAATTATAACGTTCTGATAAACCACCTTCTCCAGGGGAGGGTTTTAATCCGCTCGATGGCTTACGTCGTCAAAAGCGAAACGGCCGCCGGCGAGGCTTCTTTTTTTGACGCTCTGGAAAAGGCCGGTTTGGAGCTCAGGGTTAAAGACCTCCAGGTTTATGCGGGAGGCTTCAAGAAAGGCGACTGGGACGTCGGGATGGCCGTTGACGCCATCAGGATGTCTAATTTCCTGGATGTCGTCATTCTGGTTACCGGCGACGGCGATTTTCTGCCTCTGGTGGATTATTTGAAATGGGGAGCGGGAAAGTTCGTCGAGGTGGCGGCTTTCAAGCGGACGGCTTCGGCCAAGCTCCAGGAGGCGACCGATAATTTTACCGATATCGAAAAAATACCAAGGGTGATTATAAAGAAATAAGTAAAATATAAAAAATAAAATAAAAACATGGATAACAACAAAAAAATATATAAAACGTCGGTCGCGGGGAGGGAATTAAGCCTCGAATTTTTTTATTTGGCCGAACAAGCCAACGGCAGCGTACTCGCCAAATATGGCGATACGGCGGTTTTGGCGACGGCGGTTATGACCAAAGAAGACAGTGATTCGGATTACCTGCCGTTAAGAGTCGATTACGAGGAAAAATTTTACGCCGCCGGAAAAATTCTTGGCAGCCGCTTTATGCGGCGGGAAGGCCGCTCTTCGGATGAAGCGGTTTTATCCGGGCGATTGGTTGACCGGACTATCCGGCCGCTTTTTGACCAGAGAATCAGGAGAGACATTCAGGTGGTGACGACAGTTCTGGCTTATGACGAAAAAAACGACCCGGATTTTCTGAGCCTTACCGCGGCTTCGGCCGCTTTGTCCGTTTCGGATATTCCCTGGCAGGGCCCGGCTTCCGGCATTAGAATAGCCAAAATCAAAGATGATTACGTCATTAATCCTTCTGCGGAGGAATTGAAAGGAAACGGCGTTTTATTCGAAGCTTTCGCGGCCGGCCCTAAAGGGAAAATAAGCATGATTGAACTGAAGGGAGGCGAATCCCAGGAAAAAGACATAGTTGAAGCATTCAAGCTGGCCCAAAAAGAAATCGACAATCTGGTTGATTTCCAAAATAAAATAACGGCGGAAATTGGCCGGAAAAAATCGGAAGTCAATTTATTCGAACCGGATACCGCGCTTAAGAAAACCGTGGAAGATTTTTTGGCGCCTCGGCTGGAAGAAGCCGTTTATCAGCCGACGAAAGTTGCTCATTACGGCAAGTTGGAAGCGCTTCAGAAAGAACTTTTTGAGCACGTTAAATCCAGTTTATTCGCCGGCGAAAAAGAAAAAGAATTCGACGAGAATGTTGTTATTAATTTATTCGAAGAAACGACTAACCAGCTGGTCCACAAAAACGCCATTGAAAAAGATATGCGCCCCGACGGCCGGAAGATGGACCAAGTGCGAAACTTGTCGGCCGAGGTGGGAGTTTTGTACCGGAGTCACGGTTCGGCTCTTTTTAACCGCGGCGAAACCCAAGCTTTGGCGA
>JAVHRF010000076.1:0-3001 GCA_036171515.1 Minisyncoccota bacterium
AAGCCTTTCTCTGCCGTGGATGCCGCCCGAGTAAAACACGCTGATACAACCGGCTTTTTTAGCGCTTAAAACGTCGCCTTTCTGGTCGCCGACGTAAACGGCTTCCTGCGGTGGAATTTTCGCCGACAAGAAAATTTCTTTCAGCGCTTCCGCTTTGTCGCCGGCGGCGCCGGAAATATTAAAAAACAGATTGTTCATTTTATATTTTTCCAACAATGGAATGGTAATGGAATTTTGCTGGGTGCTGACGATAGCCAGTCTTAATCCTTTTTTTTTAGCCATTCCAGCGTCGGTTTGATGTCTTTGAAGGGAGACGGGTCTATTTGGCCTTGATATAGCTTGTTGTAGATTTCGTAAAGATTTTTTTCGCTCGCGGTATTTTCCGATATGCCTTCTTCGCGATAAATTTTAGTCCAGGGTTGGCCGAATCTTTTTCGCAAAACATCTAAAGGGAGCGCCGGCTTGCCGAAATATTCAAAAACGCCGTTGATTGCTTTCCAAAATATGGCGTTGTCGTCGAAAAGGGTTCCGTTAACGTCGAAGGCGATAAGTTTAATTTTCATATGAATTAATTATAGAAGTTAATAGTTGTGGGGTAAATTGTTGCATTTGTTAAAAATTAAAATAAAAATCCCCGCATTCTTTTTAAGAACGCGGGGTTATTTTTTTGCGGATTTCGCGCCGAAAAACACATACCAATCGCGGTCGGCGTCCGAGTGCCGGTAAATTTTCGCATCGGCTTCTTTGGATAGGCAGGCGGGATGGTAATTATAAATACGGTATCCTTTATAATTGCCCCCAAACTCTTTCCGGAGCGAAACGAAGTTTTCTCCGAGCATTATCGGTTTATAGCATACGTCGCAGGGGATTTGAATCGGGTCTGTTTTGGCGAGAGGTTCCGCTTGGCTGGTTTGGGAATCGGTTTTTTCTTCTTTTTCCGGAATACGGGAGATGACTTGCCAATTTCTTCCATTTTTAGAGTATGCCATCAGTTTAAACTTTAGGCATTCCGGATTGTTGTGGTAGTGCAGGGTGTTGTTTTGTTCTGTCGGCACCTCGATGATTTCAGTTGATTTATCGCGCGGTATTTTCAAATGGCAGCCATCGCAATAAACTTCGTTATCACGAATCATTTTTTCCTCCTTTTCTTGTCTTTTCACGGCAAGATATTTTATTTTTAATGTTCTGCTTCTATTTAAATGATACATAATTATATAGAATTGTCAACAAGTACGCGCGCTAATTGCTTTTTAAACAAATAATTGCTATACATAAACCAATGGGAAAAGAATCGCCTAATACAAGCGAAAAACTAAAGGCCCCGGAGCGGCTAAGCGAGCCGGAAGTCAAAGGGTTACTCCAAAAGTATAAGATTGTAGGGAACAAAGAGTACTTTGTCGTTCCTTGTGACGGCGGAACAGTTAATATCCCTAAATGGAAAGAAATACCGGTTAGAGTCGTTGGTAAAAACGGTGAGGAAAAATTCGATGGAATTGAAATCGACACGGCGCTTGCGGCAACCGTAAAATATCCGGATAAAGATTTAGGGGAAGCGCTTAAATTATTGAAACTTGAAGCGACCAAGAAATACCCCGGTAAAGATTTAAAAGAAGCGCTCAAGCTGTTGAGTAAAGAAAAATAAGGCAAGACCTTGATTTTTTAAAACCTTTATTATAAGCTAATTAAAGCTAATTAATTTATTAAAGGAGGCAAATATGCCTATGGAGATTTGGGTTGACGTGGTTTCCGTTGACGAAGGAATAGACGAAGAAAGAACGGTGTACGTTAAAGACGATTTAACGGAAAAAATAGTTCCCGTTTTCGTGAAAACAGAAACGATTAATTTTGAAAAGCATCAGGTCAAATGCGTGATTGAGAATAAAGACGAATCTTTATTTTTAGTAAGTTTTCCTGGAGAAACGCCGGTTATCAAGACAAGGATTACAAAATACATACCCATAAAAAATTAATTATTTAAGGCCGCAAGGCCTTTTTTGTTTTTCAACTTAGGTGTTAAAATAAAAAAATAACAGATGGACAAATTTTATTTAACCACGCCGATATATTACGCCAGCGGCAAGCCTCATATGGGGCACGCTTTTACGACTATTTACGCCGATGTTATCGCGCGTTTTAAGCGTGGGCAAAAAAACAAAGTTTTCTTTTCGACCGGCCTTGACGAGCATGGCGCGAAAATAGCCGACAAGGCCGAAGAAGAAAATGAAAGCCCGAAAAAATACGTCGACAAAATCGCCAAGGATTACTTGAAACTCTGGGAGCTGCTCGGCGTCAGCTACGACGGTTTTATCAGGACCACTTCGGAAATTCACGCCGAAGGAGTAAGGGAATTCGTCGGAAAAATCCACGATAGAGGCGATCTTTACCAATCCGAATACGAGGGGCTTTACTGCGTTGGCTGCGAGACCTTCCTGACTCCTAAAAGTTTGGTAAACGGTTTGTGTCCCGACCACCTGACCGAGCCCCAGAAATTAAAAGAAAAAAATTACTTCTTTAACTTGAAAAAATACCTGCCGGCCGTAAAGGAAAAAATATTGAGCGGCGAACTTAAAATTAATCCCGAGTCGAGGCGCCACGAGATTTTAAAAATGATAGACAGCGGCCTGCCTGATTTTTCGTTTACCCGCGAAAACGTGAACTGGGGGATACCTTTTCCTTACGACGACAGCCAGACTATTTATGTTTGGGCCGACGCTTTGGCGAATTACCTGACCGTCCTTGATTTTCCCGACGGGGAGAATTTCAGGGAATTTTGGCCGGCCGACCTTCATTTAATAGGCGCCGAAATAAACAAATTCCATTCCATTTACTGGCCGGCGATGCTTCTTTCGGCCGGCCTGCCGCTGCCTAAGGAAATTTTCGTCCACGGCCTTTTTACCGTTAACGGCCAGAAAATGAGCAAAACTCTGGGTAATGTCATCGACCCGGTCAAGATAAGCGAAAAATTCGGCGTGGACGCCCTGCGATACCTGGTTTTATCGCA
>JAVHRF010000077.1:0-2931 GCA_036171515.1 Minisyncoccota bacterium
CGTTGGTCGTTATTTTTTGGATATCGTCGCGGACTTCCAGGGCGTCTATCAGTTTCGCCAGCGAAACTTTATCTTCTTCGGAAATTTCCTGCGGAAATTTCGCCGTCCATTCTCCTTGGCCGGCGGCCGGCGTTTCAAAAGCCCAGCGGACGCTTCCGCTCTCCGCCCATTTGGCGCCATTATCGCCTAGAACCTTCTTTATTTCGCTTATAGAGCGGTTTTTGTTGTCGGTGATGGATTCGATAAGGATGGCGATCCCGCCGGGCCCGTAGGCCTCCAAAATAAGTTCTTCGATATTCTCGGCGCCTTCGGAAACTTTTTTGACGGCTCTTTCGATATTATCCTGCGGAACGTTGTTTTCTCTGGCTTTCTCGATAGCCGAACGGAGGCGGGGATTAAATTGGGGATTGGGGTCGGTTTTGGCGGCAATGGTAACGGCGTTTAAAAGTTTGGAAAAAATCTGGCCGCGCTTTTTATCGGTTATTCCTTTTTGGTGTTTTATTTGGGACCATTTGCTGTGTCCGGACATCTTTATAGAAAATATAAATAATCGGCTGTTTAAATCAACCCCCCACTTTTTAAAAGTTTTTATAAATTTAATATGAAAATAGTTATTGTCTTATTGTTATTTGTTGTAAAAACAAAAACATGGCAAAAAGTGGGGGTAAAAAAATCCCTCGCCGATAAATCGGGGAGGGAATGTGTTTTTGCCGTTCGGCATTACTGGCTCTGGACTACCTTATCTGCGGCTTTGAAATAACGATTGCCCGCGCCTGTTCTTGGTCTGAACAAGAAGAAGCTACGTCGACGTACGTCCCGCCGTTGGCGAATAAGACGACGATGCTTATTTGGCTGCACTGGCCGACGAATAATCCGGTTTGTTCCAGCTGAGCGCAATAAGTGTCTCCTTTGCCAAAAAAATCTCTTCTTTGCCCGTTTAAGTTAATCTCGGCTTTATATGGCGTATTATTCACAATCTGAATTAAGGTTGTGGAATGCCAAATTATCCGCGGAAAATCAAAGCTGTAGGTTTTTGGATTTGCCGCTTTAAAGCGGCGATTGGGCGGAGAATGACCTTGGGGCGTCGCGATTTGGTCTGAATTAATAACCCAGGCATTGCCTCCGGAAGAGTTATAGAATTGCCGGCTGGCGGCTCCGACGTAGCCGTTTTTATCGGCTGTTTTCCAGAAAGTAAGGGTGGCGGCCGCCTGGCTGTCCTCCCAGTCATATGGCCAGCTGGAATAAAACGTGTCTCCGGGGTCGATAACGCCTACTGTCCGGCAGTTTATTTCTAATTCCGCGTAATAGCCGGTTGCGTTGGTTATTGCCAGATTTCTGTTGTAAACAACATTACTTAAGCTGGTCTGGAGCGTAACTTTGGGCGCATACATAGCCAAAGAGGCGCAACTCGCCATTATCGGCAAAGCCAAAAACAACATCAAGAATTTTAATTTCATTTCCTTCCTCCATTTTTAGTTTTATTTTACTATTTATATTATATATAATAAAAAATATTTTGTCAAACGCATATGAATCCGGGCGTTAAAAAATCGCCCCGATTACTCGGGGCGAAATACTCTTTTGAAAAACGTCATTACTGGACTAATCACCTTGCCGTCAACCAACCCATACAGTTTGTCACTGAAGCCTATTCTGAAAGCGACGTAAGACAACGAGATTCCCGCGATGGCATCAATCAGCAAATGCTGTTTGACGAAAAATGTTGATAAGACTATAGCCGTCGCCCATAAAAAGAAAATCAGCCCCACCACGCTCATCTTCCTTGACCGGGAAGTCAGATAATTTTTTATCCCTATCAGATGCGGCTCTGGCCGCAGATGATTGAATATAAAAAATATCAGGAAGCTGAAACTGGCGTGTTGGCTTGGAAATGTGTTGTCTGGCATATCCGTGCGCCAGACAAACGATAGCATTCTGATTGTCAATCCGGGAAGCTTCTCTATGCCCAAATGGGTACGCGGAAGCACGAATGGCGTCAGCCAATAAATGAAACCAGAGACAACGGAAATAACCACATAAGAAAGGAATATTTGGATTCTGGCCTTTCTTATTATTTTCTCGTCGTCTTCTTCGCCGAAGATAAATCTGGTAACGCTTTCAATAGCGCTAAGCAGTTTTATGACCAGATTGGCGAAGAACCAGCCCGCTTTCTTCGTTTTTCCTTGAAGCCCCAGTTTTTGCCGGAAAAACATAACCAAGATTTTGGATATTTGAAATTGCTTGGGCAAGCTGTATATCCAAAACGGGATTATCAGCAAAGGCCAAAACGACACATAAATCCAAACTGCCGCCGGAACGAGGGGTATCCAGCTTTCCAAAGGCAATCTCAGAAGCGTGGCGATTCGCGCCCTGTGCATCGTCACTCGCGCCATATAGCTGTATATCGTGCTGTTTAATATGGCAAAAGTGATAGTGAAAAATAAGGAATTTTTCCAGCGCCGGAATAATTTACTTTCCGGAGTTTCGGGAACATTCAAATCTGACATATTGGTTTACCTCCTTTTTTACCCGCCAAAATTTTCTGAAGAAAACTTGGGAGGGTTTATATTTTCAAATTATCTTTATCTGCTTTAATTATACCACTAAAAATTTTAATGTAAAGCTCAGCGCTTTGTTTGTGAATTTACCCACAAACAAAGCGCTGAGCTAAAAACCGGTTATTTTATAAAAAGCGAAGGTAAGTCTTTAATCTTAAGGCGTCTTTATGGTCGCGCCCACGATGCTTGCGACAGAGTAAATTATTACTTCCGAAAGAGAGGCAATAACTATGGCGATGACGGCGTAAATAAGTTCGCGTTTGGCTTTGGATATTTTTTCCGCGTCGCCTTCGGCGTTTAAATATGAAAAAGCGGCTATTATCAGATAAATAGCGGCTGGGTATTCGCGTTTTTTATCGCGACAGCCGCTATT
>JAVHRF010000078.1:0-2924 GCA_036171515.1 Minisyncoccota bacterium
AAGGAAATCAAGGCGGTATTCGTTACTCACAGCCACCTGGACCACATCGGCCGGATACCCCAGCTTTATAAAAACGGTTTTCGGGGCGAAGTTTATTCCACTATTCCGACGAAAGATTTTGCCAGAATACTGCTTGAAGATTCGGAGCGCATACTGTTTAAAGAAGCGGAGCGCGAAAACCAAAAACCCATTTACGATTTAAACGACGTTGAGGCCGTCGGCCGGATCTGGAAAACTCAGGAATATCGCAGGCCGTTAGACTTCGGCGATTTCAAAATTACTTTTTACGACGCGGGCCATATTCTGGGCTCGGCTTTCATTCTGCTTGAGGCCGAAGGCAAAAAAATAATTTTTTCCGGCGATCTGGGAAATCCGGCGCCTTCGCTGATGAAACCGACAGACGAAATCCCGGCGGCCGATTACTGCCTGATGGAATCGACTTACGGCGACCGTTTGCACCACGATAACGTATCAAGGGAAGACGCGCTGGAAGACGTCGTCGAAAATTCCGTCAAAAATAATGGCGTGCTTATGATCCCGGCCTTCGCGATGGAGCGGACGCAGGAGCTTCTTTATCTTTTTAACGACCTGGTTAAGAACAAAAAAATCCCCGACGTGCCGGTGTATATCGATAGCCCGCTGGCGATAAAATTGACCGATGTTTATAAAAAATACGAAAACTATCTTAATCTTTCCCACCCGGCCATCGCTTCCCTTCATAAAGATATTTTCAGTTTTCCCAATGTCCATTTAACTTTAACCAAAGAAGAATCAAAAGCGATTAACGATACTCCGTCGCCAAAAGTAATTATGGCCGGCTCGGGAATGTCTAACGGCGGCCGGATCCTTCATCACGAGCTGCGTTATCTGTCCGGCCCGGAAAATTCCATTTTATTTGTTGGCTATCAGGCGGCCGGAACAATGGGGAAAGCGATTTTGGACGGCGCCCAGGAAGTGAGAATTTTCGGCGAAACGGTTCCGGTGAGGTGCCGAATAGAACAAATCAGCGGCTACAGCGCCCACGCCGACCAAGAGGAGCTTCTGGACTGGCTTAAGCCGGACAGAGAATCGTTGAAGAAAGTTTTTTTGGTCCATGGCGAAGAAGAGTCGTCGAGAGTTCTGGCCCAAAAAATCCGCGACGGTTTGGCCCTTAATGCCGTTGTTCCGGGCATAGGAGACAGTTTTGAATTGTAGCGGGAAATTAGAATTAATATTTATGAATTATGATTTAAGAACGGCGAAAGCAATAAGCGTTTCTTAACCCCATGATTCTTAACTTCTAAATCCTAATTATTAAATTAATTTTTTAGCTTGCCGCTAATAATCCAAAATGATAAAATTTCCTTATGGCTAAAATCAACAATAAAAATAATAAAAAGGTTGCTGTTCCGAAAAATCAATTGGAGACTCACGATCATTCGCAGCATTTGAAATACAAAATTTGCATTTCTGGCGCCGCCGAAACCGAGCATTGCGCGCCACAGACTCTCGAAAAAACAATGGAACTTGGCAGGCTGATTGCCGAGCGGGGTTTGATTCTGGTTACCGGCGCCACGACGGGCACGCCTTACTGGGCCGCCAAAGGAGCAAAGGAAGCCGGCGGAATAGTCATCGGGCTGTCGCCCGCGGTTTCTAAAATCGCCCACGTAAAAACTTACCATTTGCCGACCGACTACCATGATTTGATTATTTACACCGGTTTCGATTATTCCGGCCGGAACCTGCTTCTGACCCGTTCGGCCGACGCGGTCATTACCGTTTGCGGCAGGATGGGAACGCTCAATGAATTTACTATCGCTTTCGAAGACGGCAAACCGCAGGGAGTTTTGACCCATACCGGCGGGACGGCGGATTCCATTAAAGAAATAGTCAGCCGCGCCCACCGCGGCCTCGGAAAGATAGTCTATGAAAGCGACCCGGAAAAACTTTTGGACGGCGTCATAGCGCTTATCGAAAAGGAAAATAAGGATAATCACATCTCGGAATAAAGGCCGAAAAAATTATTAAAATATTGAAAATAATATGGCAAAAAAAATAATCAGGAAAAAAACCGCCAAAAGAAAAGTTAAAAAATCCGCCAAGAAAATCGCCAAGAAAGCCGTCAGGAAAGTTTCCGGACCAAAACCGATTGGGAAAATCACCCATTTTTACGGCAACATCAAAGTCGCGATTATCAAATTCAACAAGCCTTTCAAGGTTGGCGGCGCGGTAAAAATCAAAGGCGCTACGACCGATTTCGAGCAAGCTGTCGGTTCGATTCAGTATAATCACAAGCCGGTTAAGACAGCCAAAAAGAACCAGCAGGTTGGCGTTAAAGTCAAAAAGAAAGTTCGCGAAGGCGACATCGTTTACCCTATTAAATAGCAAACGGAGTTTTCGAGCTTGATGAAAAATTATAAAAATATTATTCTGGAGGTCAGTTTGCTTTTCGCTACCACGGTCGGCGCCGGAATGTTTTCTCTGCCTTACGTTTTCAAGGAAGCCGGATTTTTGGCCGGCGTTTTTTATCTGGTTTTTTTTACGGTTATTATTGTTAATATTCATTATTTTTATTTTCAGGTTTTGGAAAAAACCAAAGGCAAAAAAGAGGGGCTGATAGGTCTGATGAAAACTTATTTTGGCGTCATCGGTGAAAAATCGGCGTTTTTAATTGTCGTCGGAGGATTGCTCCTGGCTCTCGTAATTTATTTGGTTTTGGGGCAAAATTTTTTGGAAATGCTATTTCCTGGAAATTTATGGGGGCTCTGGATTTTTTGGCTCGCCGCTTCTTTCCCCGTATTTTTAAAATTAAAATCTCTGAAGAAAACGGAATTTCTGGGGACTATTTTTATCATCGCTCTTATTTTATTTTTGGCGCTGACGGCTAAATTTGAACCGGGGAATGATAATTTTTCTGCGTTAAATTTAAAAAATTTATTTTTGCC
>JAVHRF010000079.1:0-2922 GCA_036171515.1 Minisyncoccota bacterium
GAAAATTTCCTGATTGAATTTTTAACGTTTGCCTTCGGGGAGGAGTTGACGAAAATCGCTGTCTCATTCATTTTTGGCGGAAACTTTTTCTTTGACTATCGCGCTGACCAAACTGCCTTCGGCCTTGCCTTTCAGCGTTTTCATCGATTCTTTCATCAGTGAATTGAAGTCTTTAAATCCGGCAGCCATAAGCTTGTCGACAACAACCGCGATTTCTTCTTTCGGCATCATTTGCGGCAGATATTTGTTGATAATTTCCGCTTCCTCTTCTTCTTTCCGCGCCATATCTTCCCGCCCGCCTTTCCTTAAAAGGTCAGCGGCTTCCCTTCTTTTTTTGGCTTCCTGTCTTAGGACCTCTATCGCCTCTTCGTCGGTGAGAGCGATATCCGTCCCCTGCGGAGCGCTTCCCCTCTTTATTATTTCCCGGTTATGGGTAGCCGATAGAACAAGTCGCAAAGTGGAAACGGTTTCGGAATCGCCGCCTTTCATAGCGTTTTTCAAATCGTCTTTGATTTGATTAATTATCATATTAATAACTAAATCAGCCCTAATTTCCTTTGTTTTTCTATTTCGGCAGTTTTTTTGCCACGATAAAGGGCGGAAAGCTTGCGGGCGCGGCGGTTCGCCGGTCTCTGGTGGTAGCGCTTTTTCCTGCTTTCCCTGAGTATTCCCGATTGTTTAACTTTTTTTATAAAACGAAAAACAACACTGGGATTTTGTTCATTTGTTTTTTTCTTTACTTCAATCATTTTTTAAAATTTTTTCTTTAATTTGTTTTAAATTCTGGAGCGGAGGATTATTAACTATCGACTGAATCGAGCCGCCACGGTCATTTTCGAATCTCGGCAAGATGTGGACGTGAAGGTGGTCCACTTCCTGGCCGCTGGCTCGACCTTCGTTAATACCAATTGTCAGTCCGTCAGCTTTCAAAACGCTTCTTAAAAGTTTACCGATTTTTTTCACGGTTGAAAAGAGGGGCGGGATTTGCGAGTCGCTTAAAGCGGCTAAATTCTCAGCATGGGTTTTCGGTATCACCAAAACATGGGCCGGAGTTTTTGGGTGGACGTCCAAGAACGCGAGAGTATCCGCGTCTTCATAAATAATTTCGGCCGGTATTTCTTTGTTGACTATCCGGCAAAAAAGGCAGTCGGCCATTAAAAATATTTCTTTATGGAGTCCGTCAGCTTCGACAAAGGTATGCTTTCTTGGATGCTGGTTTTTAAATTCCTGATAATGATGGATTCTTCGTAAACTTCTTTCTGTCCCAAGATTAAAACCAGCGGGATGCCCTTTTTGTTGGCCAATTTCAATTGGGATTTGAGCGATTCGCGGCCCAAATCTTCGGCGACGGCAATTTTTTTCTTCCGGAGATCCTCTATGATTTTGAGGGATTTTTTCTTCGCCACTTCGCCGATATGGATAAAGAAAATTTTTTTTGTTTCTTTCGGCTCGGGAAGAATTCCCTGCGCTTTCATAGCGTCGATGACTCTTTCGACGCCGATGGCGCCGCCGACGGCCGGCGTCGATTTGCCGCCTATTTTTTCCGCCAAATAGTCGTATCGTCCTCCTCCGGCAAGGGCAACTGCTCCTTCGCCGCCGCTGAATATCTCAAAGACGGTCCGATCGTAGTAATCCAGCCCTCTGACTAACTGGCTATCGAGAGTGTATTCGATTCCCAATTCCTCAAGATATTCCAGAACCGATTTGAAGTGGGAACTGCAGGATGAGCAAAGCTTGTCCAAAATATTCGGCGCGTTGGTTTTAAACGGCTGACAGCTTTCGTTTTTGCAATCCAAAAGCCTTAAAGGGTTAGTATCAAGCCTTTTTTTGCAATCGGCGCAAAGCTCGCGCTCGTATTTCGAGTAGTAAGCTTTTAGCCGGCGCTCATAATTGGGGCGGCAATTCCGGCAGCCGATGGAATTTATCTTTAAAACGATATCCTTGATTTTAAGTTCCTGAAGCAGCCGGTATACCACCTGAATGACTTCGGCGTCGTAAATGGAATCATTGGCGCCTCCAAGGATTTCAAATCCTATCTGGTGAAATTCGCGGTAACGGCCGGCTTGGGTATTCTCGTGCCGAAACATCGGCTCGAAATAGCAAAGCCTTTGAGGCTGACCTTTGTGGCTTAAATTATTTTCGACATAAGTCCTTGCGGTGGTAACCGTTCCTTCCGGCCGCAAGACCAAAAAATCGCCCCCTTTGGTTTTAAAAGTATACATTTCCTTGCTTATCAAATCGGTTTCCTTGCCCATGGCCGTTTCAAAAAGTTTCGCGTATTCCAAAACGGGCGTTTCGATAAGGTCGAAATTATAAATATCCTTCAACTCGCTGAAGATTTTCGTAATTTTATCCCACCAAGGCCGGTCGCCCGCGAGGATATCCCGCATGCCTTTCGGCGACTGGATTATTGTTTTTCTTGAAGATTTTTTCTTTGCCATGTTTTTTTAATAAGACGGGGCGGCAAAAGCCGTAAATTCACCGATAGGCCACAGTCTCGCCCTGACCAGACCGACAATTTCCGATTTATCGAGCGGTCCCCATTCGCGGGAATCATAACTGAACGGTCGGTTATCGCCCAGGGTCAAATATTGGGTGGAACTTAAATGGAATACTTCGTTGCCGCTCGTCGGCAATTGAGGGGGAAGGTATTTTTCGTCCAGCGCGAATCCCTGGGGGTTGGCGGAATTATAAATAAAAACCCCGTTGTCTTTTATGGAAACAGTTTCTCCGGGAAGCCCGACTATCCTTTTAATAAAATACAAAGAAGTGTCTTCGGGATAATGGAAAACGATGACTTCTCCCCTTTCGGGCTGGCGGAAGCGATAAGTCAGTTCGTCTATCAAAAGATAGTTTCCGTTTTGGAAATTAGGGACCATGCTGTCGCCGCTGACGATAAACGGCTGGACCAAAAAACTCCTA
>JAVHRF010000080.1:0-2805 GCA_036171515.1 Minisyncoccota bacterium
CGCCGATTCGCTTTCTATATTCAGTGATTTTAAAATGTCTTCCGGCTTGGTAATAAGTTCGGCTCCCTGGCGGATCAAATCGTTCGAGCCTTCGTAATTAGGATTATTTATCGGACCGGGCACGACGAATACTTCGCGGTTTTGGTGAAGCGCGTGGGCGGCGGTGCCGAGCGCGCCGGAAACACGTGGAGCTTCAACAACTAAAACTCCCCGAGAGAGGCCGCTGACTATCCGGTTGCGTTCCAAAAACTGGTGGGGAAGGCTCGGCATTGCGAGCGGATATTCGGAAATAATCGTTCCGCCCGAACTTAAAATTCTTTTGGCCAACCGTTCGTTTTGATGGGGATAAAAATTGTCCAGGCCGTTTCCCAAAACGGCGACGGTTTGTTTGCCGGCTTTAAGCGCGCCTTCGTGGGCGGCGGCGTCTATTCCCAGCGCCAGCCCACTGACGATAACTATTCCCGCTTCTGCTAATTGGCGGGCGAATTTTTCGGCTATTTCTTTTCCCGCCGGCGAAGCTTTCCGGGTGCCGACTACGGCAACGGCGGCTTTGTTTTTTAAAACCGGCGCGCCCATCAAATAAATCCCGAAAGGCGGCTGGGGAATTTCTCTAAGCAGAGGAGGATAGTTTTCGTCTTCTTCTAGAATAATTTTTACTCCCGCTTTTTCCAGCTTTTGCCATTCTTTTTCGGGAACCAGTGTTTTTTCGCTTTCGTTCAAAGATTTCCAGGCTTCTTCCCATGAGTCGCGCTTTTCTTTAAGCTTCAGCAGCTCGCGGCAATTCGACGATTTTAAAATGTTTAAGGCGTTATAGAAAACGGCCTCTTGGTTGTCCATAAAATAAAAATAACAGAAAATCGGGATAAAAAAAGTCCTCCCCGAAGGGAGGACGAGTTTTTACCCTCACACCTATGTATAGGCGCGGGGGCTTATAGCGTCGCGTCTAAATCTTTTATGAAATAGCCGGACGGTAAAGCAATCGGCGGCAGGAACTTTGAATATTCGAAGCCGGCCTGTTTGCTGAGCGTAATCTTTACGTATATCCGGTTTTCGCTTTTATGGCAGTCGGCCATTTGTTTCAGGAAATAGACGAAATCCTTTTCCGTTTTTATGTCCGGCCGCGCTTCATTCGCGCCCAAGAGTATCAGGAGCGAGGCGAAAGGCGAACCTTTCTTGATCAACGGATGGATATTCGTGTCTCCCGAATAAATTTCGAGCGGCACTGGTTCGTGGCCTTTCGGGACGGTAAACGGAATTTTATAACCGTAAGCTTTGGAATCGTCCGAATTTTTCAGTTCCAGGAAAAGATTGAAGTGGCGGTTGGATGGGTCTTTGGCGCCCGTATCCTCCGAGATGCTTTTGGTCGCGAGGCGCAGGAATTTATTCCCGGGGATAACTTCAACGCTTATAGTCCCCGAAGGCATCGATGTCGCCCACTCGGCGTTTCCGCCTTCGCCTAAAACCTCGCTTACTTTTTCCATTAATTTCCAGGCTTCCGCTACTTTTTTCTCGCCCGAGCTTAATTCGGCAGCGGACATCGTAACGGTTGTATTGCCGACTTTAATCGTGCTTTTCACGATAACCGTTGAGGTTTCGTTTGGCCAATAGCCGAACAAATGGGAGGCGGTCATATCGAACAAGTCACTGCCGGCGAATGCCGTCGGGGAAGCCGACAATTTTTGCCAGTCGCTTTTTTTAAGCGCCGGTTTAGTGATGCGGACGTATAAGTTAATCAGTTTTGCCGGCGCGCCGAGCGTTCCGTCTATCGCGTAAGCGTTATCGTATGTTATCGCTCCGATATATTGGCGAGGCGTCTTCTCGGTCATAATCTTGTAGCTTGCCATTCTGCCTTTCACCGTCGTCATCATATCTGCGCGGTAGACTGGCATATTTACTTTTCCTAGCCAAATCATTTTTCCGTTTTCGGAACGCGTCATATTATGGGCACAGAGCCAGAAATGATTGTCTCGCACGTAAGTAACCGTGCATCCGAATCCGCCGTTTGGTTCGGCCATCGAGAACACCACCATTTCTCCGGGTTTTGGCCTGTAGTATTTGACGGAAGTTTTCGCGTCGTCTTTTTCCGCTCCGAATATTTTTCTCTGGTTAAGCATATATTTTATCGGCGTCACTCCGGAAATGTTCGAATCGTGATTTACAGGGAGGTCGTTATCGCTGAATCCGTATCCCAGACCGCCGGCAAGTTTCCATCTGCCGTCTCTATTTTTGAAATAAACGGGCGAGCCGCTCATTCCGGCGACGGTTACGAAAGGCTTCAGGAGTTTAACTAATATCAGCGTGGAATATTTTCCGGTTCCCGAAGAATCGTTGGTTACGCTTTCGTAAAACGGGTAAAGGCCGACGAATCTCACTTTAAAACGTTCAACCTTGTTGTTCTCGAATGTTGTCAGGCCGTACCCTTCGGCGTTTCTTTTTATGTCTTTGTAGTCTATAAATTCCCGGATATTCTGAAGCTGTTCTACAGACGGAGAGCCGTTCTTCTGGCGATACTTAGCGGTTCCCGCGAAAACCTCCGAACTTGTTAGCGCCAAACTTAATGCGATAACCAACATTACTATCCTTTTCATTTTCTTTATCCTTTTTCTTCCTTATTGCTTTTTAAATACCTGAATACAGTCTAAGGGTCAGAGGCGGTATTTGTCAATTTAAAATCAATTGTTATACTTAATTTTAATGTTTCTCAAGATTTCCAAATATTGCCTTTACGCGTCGCTTTTCAGCGTCCTGGTAGTTTTGCCGACGATATATTTTCCTTTTATCGGCGGCAAGGATTATGTTTTCAGG
>JAVHRF010000081.1:0-2725 GCA_036171515.1 Minisyncoccota bacterium
TTTGTGGGGGGAATGCAGAACAGACGGCGCTTCGCGCCGACCATATTTTTGGTTCAAAAACGAATTTCCAATTTTGGCGGAAGGTGGAGGATTCGAACCTCCGACACTCTTTCGGATATACCTGTTTTTCCCGCGCAAAGCGGAAGGTGGAGGATTCGAACCTCCGAGGAGATTTATCTCCTACCGCATTTCAAGTGCGGCGCATTAGACCACTCTGCCAACCTTCCGCTTTAAGCAGGATTACGATGCCGGCGCCTTATCCGCCCGCCTCCGGCAGACCTGCCCGCCGAAGCCTTGGCGAAGGCGGGAATCGCTCGGCCGCCCCACTAACAGATAACTTATTTATAACGCATCCAACGCGAGCGTCAAATTGAGCAACTCTGCTTTTTAAGCTAAAATAATAAAACAAGATATGATTATGAATCCCGTTAGAGACTAACCTGATATGTATTACACTTACTTACTACAAAATAAAGATAATCGCTGGTATACTGGCTATACCAATGATCTACGGAAACGCTTTAATGAGTATAATACGAGAAAGTCAAAATATACCCAATATAGAGGGCCTTACAAACTTATTTATTACGAGGCTTGTCTATGCGAAAAAGACGCAAGGTCGAGAGAGAAATATTTAAAATCTGGCATGGGTAAACGCTATCTTAAAAACAGATTAAAGCGTTTTCTGTCTCTAACGAGATGAAAATCCAGCGTTTTATGGGAGATTTTGACCTGTCGGGCAAGGAGCTGACGATAACCAATCGCGAACTGGTAAACCAGCTCAAAAACGTTTTTCGGCTCAAGGCCGGAAACATAATTTTTTTGGCCGACGGGAAACTGAAAGAAGCCGAGGCCGAAATCGCTAAAATTTTCGCCAGCCAGATAGAATTGAAAATTTTAAGCGTCAAAGAAAACGAAAACGAATCACCTGTTTACGGCGTCCTTTACGCTTCGATTTTAAAAAAACAAAACTTCGAACTTGTCGTCCAGAAAGCCGTCGAGGCGGGAATAAAAGAAATCACGCCCATTATCGCCGCCAGAACTATAAAAACCGGCATCAGCCAGGAACGGTTGAAAACAATAATCAAAGAAGCCGCCGAACAATCGGAGAGAGGCATTTTACCTAAGTTGAATCTACCGCTGAATTTTAAAGAAGCGCTGGAGATAGCCAAAAGCAACGATGCCAATTTTATTTTTGACCAAATCGGCCTTCTAGCGGCTAAAGACATTAAGGAAAAATCCGGAAATAAAATCGGAATTTTTATCGGCCCCGAAGGCGGCTGGACCGAAGAAGAGCTGAATCTGGCGAAAGAAAACGGCTGTAAAATCGCCAATCTTGGTAAGCTGGTTCTGCGCGCCGAAACGGCGGCTATTGTAGCTAGTTTTTTGGCGGAAAATTAAGCGCCTGATGAATTTTGCGGCGTCGGGTCGCTGATAATAAAGTCGCTGGCCGTCCAGGAAACCCGGCTGAAACTTTTTCCGGCCGGAATTTCGCTCCATTGAACGGCATCAATTTCTTTGCCGTTTTGGTCATAGATTGCTATTCCGTTATTCGTATAGGCAAGAGTATAAGAAGAAGGCCACGGTAGGTCGGCCGGCACGGTTCCGTTGTAGCCGGTTTCGTTGGCTAAAAGCAAATATCCGCCCGTCGCTATGGTTTTTCCGTTAAAATGCGAAGACGTCACCAAAGCCGACTCCTTGCCGGTGGAACTTTTCTTTTTTATCGTCCAGCCGGTCAAATCGACGGCCCCTGAAGCCGGATTATAAATTTCAATAAATTCGTAATTAGCATTACCTTCCGCTCCGGCCATTACTTCGCTGATTAAAACACCTGCCTGAACGGAATTATTTGGCGGCGGAGAAACCGGTTGCGGATTGGTTGTAACAACCGCCGAAGAAGTTGCCGCCAAAACAGGCGCGGCAGCGGACGATGAAGACGAATTATCGGCGGCGGGTGCGGTTGAAGAAACTGAAAAAGAGGTTGCCGCGGAAACCGTCGAGGCCGGGGAAGGCGAAGAAGAAGCGGCGGAATCGGACGCGGCAGGTTTAACGATGTTTTCGCCGTAAGTATACCAGGAAAGGTCGGCGGAGCGTTCCGCTGTTAAATAATCCGGCGAACCGGCGCCTGCCGGCCAGTCGGGATTCGCCAAAACCTGGTCAAGCAGCCGGCAATTATCGTCGAAAAGGCGCAGCCCCTCATCGCTGTTTTTGATGGCGCCGGAAAAAATCAAATCCGGTTTAACGCCGGAAATGCCGCTGTTCCTGGCCAAAACGTAATCCGGATTTTGGTCGCTTAAAACCGTCTGAGGCGGCACGATAATCTGAATCCGCTGGCCTTGATTGATGACCTGGTAGCCGGAAATATCCAAAGCGCCAGGAGCGGTTTTTTGGATTGAAAACCATTCGTTCGAAGAATTGTCCTTGTCCCCCATCCAGGCGACTTCTTTAAAAATTAATTTGCCGGCGTTTGGCTGAAGCGAGGCGCCAAAATCGCACGGCTGGCGAACCGCGGCGGCGCCGGAAATATTTTGGCCGCCGGCAGGCAGGCTCGAAGTCGCCGCCGAATCCGCCTGGAATTTTCCCGTCTGAAGAAAAGCGAAGAACCCAGAAAGCCCTTTGGATTTTTGCGCGACGCCGATAAATAAAATAACGAGCGCGACTATCGCGATTCCGATAATTGATTTTGTTTTTGTTGCCATTATAATTCGGTTCTTTCGCTTATGTC
>JAVHRF010000082.1:0-2674 GCA_036171515.1 Minisyncoccota bacterium
TTGGACACGGTTGGGCAGGCAAGGCGAGGCGGGCGGAAGGGGGGGTGGTCTTTGCCCTTTCGCTCGCCGACCTGCCCGCCGAAGTTTCAACGCAGGCGGGGCCCAGCGATTTCCGTTCGCCTGCCTGCAGGCAGGGATATTTTCAAACAGACACCGCTAGATTGGCAACTTTGATTTAAAAACATGAAAATTAAAAATTGGCATTTAATAATTTTGGCGACAATTGTTTTCTTTCTAGACTTCTTCACATTGGGGAACCGCAACGTTGTTGCTAATAATCACATAACTAATTCGATTGCTTTCATTATCGGGCTGATTTGCATTTTGATTTTTTTATTCGGAGTTGTAAAAACCCTACACGATTTTTTTCAAAAAAATAAAGAGACAAATACAATTAAGCGGGAAAAGGAAGAAGAACAAGGGATCGGGGCGACGGGGGTAGAGGTAGGCCTTCGCAGGCTGTTGGCGATACTGCTGACGCTAAGCGCTGTTCCGCTGATTATATTTCTCTCCTATTTGGGCCTGATAGTGAGTTTGCCAAATCTTTTATTGGCCTTATATTTGTTGTTGAACCGCCGACACCACTTGATATTTGACGGCCTGCTTACTGTTTTTGGCGGCTCGGGCTACTTTTTCCCATTTTTCGGCATAAGCATTTTTTCTTTGTATAAAAACATAGAATTATCCGTTTGCCCCGGATTGACCAGTATGAAAGATGTTTTGGCGGTGAACATTATGTTCGGATTGATTAAATTTTTTCTATTGCCTGTCGCGCTATTTCTTTTTACGGGAGATATTATCGCTCGATTGAAACTCACCCATAAAAGAGTGTTAAATGTTATTTCTTTAATAATTATCTGTTTGGCGTCACTTTCTCTGCCGTTTTTATATGTTCCGAGGGTTTCTTTAGGGGAAGCAACAAATGGCGGAACGGGCGGCGGAACGGGTCCCTTGCAGCATTTTTCGGCATGGAATACTCAATTTAATATGTCGTATGACGAGGCCCTTGGTTCTTACATATTCACCGCTAAAATGCCCAACCAGGACAGCAATAATTCCGCTTCAATAACCAATATCTGCGTTGACGGCAAAATTATTCCGATTACAAAAGAAAACAATATGTTGCAGGTAGACAACGGAGTAATTGCCGTCGGAAAAATTTCGGTGGCGCCTGGACAGACGGCTGTCATTAAGTTGATTTCTCAAAAACCATTTTATGCCATTTCTTTGTTTGAGGGGGTATTTCATTATTCAAACAGTTTTCTCAGATAAATTAAAGGAATTTGCCGTCCCATACTTCGCCAAGGCTTCGTAGGGCAAAGCAAAGAAAAACTTGCTGTGTCCGCCATAGCCGAAGGCGACGGCGGAAAATCGGCCTTTACGCATTTATTCGTCGCTGATATAATTTTATTATAAATAAAGACATTATGCTCGGTATTTTAATCGGTTTTATTTTAACCTTAATTTTAGTTGGTGTCGGCGGTTTTTTTCTGTATCAAAAATTGAGTCCGGCGTTCGGATTGCCCGGCGCCAATCAGCCGGCCGGCAATAGCAATCCTATAAACGGAGCGAATCAAGGCGGTAATTATGGCTCGCCTTCTCCGTCTCAACAGCAGGGATCCCAAAGCAACGGGACGCTTTTCGGGTGCTCCGAGCTAAAACTTGTCGGCACCCAGACATTGAAGTCCGGCGTTCCGTTTACGGTCCAAAATACAGACTCCAAGCCCCACAAGATTACCATTAGCATTACGGAATATGATTTTGCCGCCGGAGAGAGCGAGGCCATAACCGTTAACGGGGGCGGCATCTATCAGCCGGTATGCGACGGCGCGAAGTTTGGCGAGTTGAATATAGCGGAATAAAAGACTCTCTTTCGGGGCGAATCCGCTGTTTTTTCGTAGCTTTAAAGGAGGCTTGTCTTTATCGCCAAGCTATTGACTTTTATCAAAAAAGTATCTAAAATTTAAGCAGGTAAATAAAGTCCGCCATCCGCCAGCCGGCGGAGCGGGCAAGTTTGAAAAATAAAAAAGAAAGGAGGATTTTATGAATGGAAGATTTGGCGTTGTTGTAAAATCAACGCAGCAACTGTTTAAACTGTTTTCCGATGGACGGGGACTAATCAACTTCGGCGAGATTCCGCTTTCGGGACCCATTAAAAAGATGGAAATAGCGGCAAGGGCCGTAAGAGGAGAGTTCTCTTTGATAGCGACTATTTTTCCGGCGAGCATTCTCGATATCGACCGGTCAGTAGGGAACTACAGTTTTGCTCCGCCTTATAGCCATTTAAAGAGCAGGTTCAAGATGAAGGAGTTTACCGATTCCGGCTGCGGCAGCGCTTATATTTACGACGAAGAAGGGAATGTCGATTCTATTATTTCCTTGAATCTCGCGAACAACTGGATTTCCATCGAGCAGGGGAGCAGCGGGGCGGCAATCAAGAAAATTTCCACGGCAGCGGATTTTAAGAAAGATATTTTGAGGTTTGCCGAAATCGTGGAGACGACCGTTAACGGCCTGTACGCGCAATTAGGGCAGAATGCTCCGAATGTCAATTTTGAAATCTTGCCGCCGGATTTAAGCGAAGATTTCAACTTGTCGGAAGTGGGCAGCCGCATAGACGTCTTTCTTTAAGGTAGCAGAGAAGTAGGGGCTTGACAAAATCAGCCGAGGTTTG
>JAVHRF010000083.1:0-2663 GCA_036171515.1 Minisyncoccota bacterium
ACGGAGGGCAATATCCTGAAATGTATGAAACTGGGAATAAACTAACCTTGCAGCCTGTCGACAGGTATCCTAGTTTGGTGGGGTATTGGAAATTTAATGAAGGAACTGGGGCGACTGCTTATGATGCGAGCGGAAACGGGAACAACGGAACAACAACTAATACCACGTGGACGACGGGCTGCTATCCCAATAATAATTGCCTAAGTTTCAATGGGACGAATAGTTACGTGAATACGGCTTCGAATATATCTTTATTTAACCTGGCGGGTAATTTTACTTTCGCGGCCTGGATTCAGAATTCCACTTCGGCGGCAGTGGTTGGATTTACCGGAATAATGTCAAAGGGAACTGGCGGAGCTAACGGCTGGGGATTTGATTTATACGCTCCGAGTACCGCTTACTATCGGCTAGATTTTACTGGATATGGGATAGCGGATAATAAAGCTCCAACTATACAAATCGCTGATACAAATTGGCATTTCGTAGCTGTTTCTTTGAACGGGAATACAATGACTTGGTACAAAGACGGGTATAGCGAAACCTCGACGATAACCCATCCTGTTAACTCAACTCAATATCTAGAGATGGGAACTATTAACCAGCACACCGGATTATTATTCTACAACGGCCAGATGGCTGATCTTCATATTTATAATCAAGCCCTTTCATTAGCCCAAATCCAAGCCATTTATAACGCCAAACAGTAAAAATTAGGATTTAGAATATAGAAGTTAGAATTCAGGAGATATAAAACTAAAAAACTTAGAGTTAAAAACTAAAAATCACAGTTAAAAATTAAATCTTAATTATTTTATTAATTTTTAGCTTTTAATCGCGATTCTAAGTTCTTAACTTAAAATTTTAAGTTTACAGATTACGCATTAATTCGCGGATTTTTATTTTTATCCTTATTTTTTATGAATTCGTAAGCCTGGGTCAGCACCCTTTGGCTGTCTTTATATTTTCCAAGAATTTTCATTGCGTCACGGTAAAGAAACCAGCCAAAGCCGGAGTGCTCGAAAGAAATATTTATCTGCCTTTGGTTAGTTCGCGCCAGATAAAAGATGACTATTTTAAAAACATTCTCGCTCCCGCCCGCGGAAACGCCCGGCTTAACGGGCAGGATTGTATGGGAAACCGGACCCAGCCGAGAGCGCGAGCCCTTTTTTCTGAAATAAAATTTTTCGTAAGCCTTGAAGCCGGGAATTATTTTTAAATCGGACTGCTTGAGCCCCGTTTCTTCCCGCGTTTCCCTAATGGCCGCCTGGAGCGATTTTTCCTCGGCTTCAATATGCCCTTTGGGAAAATTCCAATAAGCGCCCCGGTGGTATAAGATCAAAAATTTTACCCCTTCTTGAGTTGGGCGATATACAATAAAGCCTGCTGTTATTTCTTTTTTGGTTTCGGGCATAAGTTTATTTCCTTATTTTAGCATTTTCAGCATTCTATCCAGCGGCCAGGCATCAATTATATCCGTTTTCCGCGCCCAGCCGCGGCGGGCCTGGGCGACGCCGTATTCCAGAACGCCGAATTGAGACAGCGCATGGGAATCGGAATCAATTGAAAATTTCACGCCCAACTCAACGCCTTTTTTAATGTATTCGTCTTTCAAATCCAGCCTGTCGGGATAGGCATCTATTTCCATAACCGTTTTTGTTTTGACGGCTTCCCGCAAAAGTTCCTGAACGTCGACGTCGTAAGGAGCGCGTTTTTTGATAATCCTTCCGGTGGGATGGAAAATTATATCGACATTCGGGTTCCTCATCGCTCTCTTAATTCTTTCGGTCTGCTCTTCGCGGCTTAAATTGAAATGGGAATGAACCGAAACGCCGACAACGTCGAGCTTGGACAGCGTTTTGTCCGACAAATCAAGCGAACCGTCTTTTAATATGTCGCATTCCGTTCCTTTTAAAATTTTTATCCGGCCGCCGAATTTTTTTTGGACTTTATCTATTTCAATCCATTGTTTCCTGATTGTTTTGTCGTCCAAACCGTGAGTCATTGCCAGACTGTGAGTGTGGTCGGTTATGGCGATGTATTTTAAGCCGCGCTTAATCGCCGCGTTCGCCATTTCTTCGATTGAGCTTTCGCCGTCGCTCCAGTCGGTCTGAACCTGGAGGTCGCCTAAGATGTCGCCATAGCCTATCAGTTCCGGCAGTTTATGTTTCCGGGCCGCTTCGATTTCGCCGATATTTTCCCTCATTTCCGGCTCGATATAATCGAGACCGAGCGCTTTATAAATTTCCTCTTCGGTTTTTCCGGCAATTCTTTTTTCTCCGCGCCAAAGCCCGTATTCGTTTAATTTCAAGCCTTTCTTAATGGAAATTTCCCTTAAAGCGATATTATGATCTTTCGAGCCGGTGAAATAAGCGAGAGCCGAACCGTAAGATTCCTCGGGCACGACCCGCAAATCGACATCTAGGCCGCTGTCCAGCTTGACCGACGATTTTGTTTCCCCTTCGGCGTGGACTTGCCCGACCTCGGACATCTTAACGAAATAATCCATAACAGGTTTTGATTTTTTGGAAATTATCAAAATATCGACATCGCCGACGGTTTCTTTCATCCGGCGGGTTGAGCCGGCAATCTCCAGCCTGTCAACCTCTTTGATTTTTTTAAGGCGTGCGGCAGTTTAAAAGACTCATCAGCGAAACCCTGTATAA
>JAVHRF010000084.1:0-2605 GCA_036171515.1 Minisyncoccota bacterium
CACTTCTTCGGGACTCTACTATACCTATGTTACGGACGGGAACGGGAATTATGAACTTAGTATGCTTCCGGAGAGCCAGAAGTACGCTTCTGCCGCCGCTAGTGACGGAGGATTAGACCCTGCCATGTATGAAGCAGGGAATAAACTTACCTTATCTGCCTTTGCCCATGGTATGGTGGGATACTGGCCGATGGATGAAGGAGCGGGAACTAGCACGGCTGATTCTTCGGGATTCGGAAACGCAGGAACATTAACAAACTTTATATTTAGCGGTCTTTCGAATTGGACGACAAATGCCGTAAGCGGCAATGCGGTTAGCTTTGATCCAGCAGTCAGTAATTTTATTGATCTCGGTAATCCAGGTAATAGAATCCTGGATATTTCTACCTCAACTTCATTAACAATTATCGGTTGGTTCCAAATGACCACTACTGGCAAAAGAGGAGGAATTACTAAAGTAGGTGGTGATTCTGGAAATAATCTTTATTATGCCCCTGGATATTCATTAGTTGTAGCGACGTGGGGCGTCCCAAACCAATTAATAATTAAAGTAACAGGCAGCGGCTCAAGTGTTGTCGCTGTATTGAGCTCTACTGCTTTGCCTTTAAATAGTTGGACTTTTGGAGCGGGCGTTTGGAACGCTCAGACTCAAACTGCTTATTTATATATTAATGGCACACTTAATACTCAATCGAGCGGAACGCTTGTCGGTAGTATGGCAAATAATTATCATTTATTAGTCGGCTGTTTGTCGGGTAACTACTGCGGCGCAAGTCAGGTTATGAGCAATATTATGGATGGAATTAGAATTTACAATCGCGCCCTTTCAGCAACACAAATCCAAGCAATTTACAACGCCAAACAGTAGAGGACAGGAGTTAGCGGTTAGAAGCTAGGAGATAGTAGTTAGAAATTAGAAAACAGAATTTTCCGCCGGAAGCCTGCCTGCGCATGCAGGCGGATCCCTGCCTACCGGCCAGGCAGGCGCCCTTGGCGGAAGGATATAGGAAAGAAGCAAGATTTATTTACTTGACGCCCCCTAAATTCCAATTGCTAAATACTATCTGCTGTTTTACCCCAGCCGGTCGTTTTTGCCAAAAATATACAAACCGTATAGCCAGGTTTGAACGGCTTTCCTGAAAGGCATAATCGAAATAAGATAATTCAACTCGACTAATCCTTTAAAAATCCAGGCTTTCAGCCCTTTAAAAACAAAAGGGCCTATTCTGGCGATGACGAATTTGCCGCCGGCGGGAGTGACGCTCGGATAATCAATGGGGTTGTAAACCAAATGCCTTATTATTTTGGAATTTTTTTCTTCGGCTTTGATGGTTTCGAATATATTATGGGCGGCAATTCTGCCTTGCTCGATGGCTACCCGGGCCACTCCGGGAATCGGTTTGCCGGTTTTTGGTTCGTAGAAACAAGCGCTGTCGCCGATAACATAAACCGCGGGAAGCGGCATAAGATCCGGAGAGGCGGGTTGGCATTCAAGGGAAGCGTTTGCTTCAAGCCGCCCTTTTAAATCTTTTTTAAAAGGCATATTTTTAATCAGGGAATTCGCCTTGACGCCGCCGGTCCAGATTAAAACATCGAAGGGAATTTTTTCGCCGTCCGAAAGCAGGATATTGCCCGGTCGGACTTCTTTTATCGGCTTTCCGTTTATTATTTTCACGCCCAAGCTTAGAAGCCGCTGCTTGGCGAGGTAGATTATTTTCCAATGAAAACCCGGAAGGATAGTCGGCGCCGCCTCAACAATTTTTACTTCTAGCTCGGCGTTTCGGAAAGAATCTTTTAATTCCTCGCTCCATTCGCGCAATTCGCCGGCCAGCTCCACGCCCGAAGACCCGCCGCCGCCGATAACTATTTTTATTTTATCGCTTCCTTCCATCGCCAGGTTCCAGACGGCGTCGCGGATAGAAACGGCGTCTCTGAACGATTTCAAGGTTAGTGCGTATTTTTCCATATTTGGAATACCAAAAAAATTCGTTTCCGAGCCGAGAGAAAATATCATATAGTCGAAAGGAATGATGCCGTCGGTCGAGGCAATGGTTTTATTGTCAAAATCAATACCAGAGGCTTTTCCCTGGACGAAAACAACAGGAAGATTTTTAACCATATCTTCCAATTTATAATTAACAACATCTTCAAGAGCCAGAAGCGCGGCGGTTTCTTTGGAAGTGGTGGCTACCTCGTAAAGCAGGGGATAAAAAGTCTGGTACGACCGTTCATTGATTAAAAAAACGTTATATTTGCCGCCAAGGCCGCTGTGTTTTATTTTTTTTCCCAAACTTAACGCGGCTGCGACTCCGCCAAATCCGCCTCCTAGGATGGCGATGGATTTTTTACTTATCATATCTTCAATTATATAATAAGGAAATATGATTTCCTACCTGAGAAACAGCCCTAAACTCGAAGGAACCGCCGTTTTAAGGCTTGATTTTAATACCGAAGACGACTGGCGGATGAAAGCGTCTTTGCCGACCATTGATTTTCTCCTTAAAAAAAACCTTAAAGTTTTGATTTTAAGCCACAAGGGCAGGCCTGCCAGTGCAGGGAGGCCAAAAGGATTTGATTCCCCCCGAAGACTTAACAGAGACCCCAT
>JAVHRF010000085.1:0-11937 GCA_036171515.1 Minisyncoccota bacterium
TGACCGGTAATGACGGAGGCGAATTGGCGAATGTCGCCGATTATTCAATTATAATTCCCTCTAAAAGGACGGCTAGGATTCAGGAGGCTCACGAGTTGATTATTCATATTTTATGCGAATTGATTGACGCGAGATTCTGATGATTAAAAAAGCAATATTTATCGACCGGGACAATACGTTAATTAAAGACGATAAAGGTTATTTTCACGATGCGGATAAAATAGAATTTATCGAGGGAGCGCCCGAGGCGCTAAGAAGGCTTTCCCGTAAAGGATTTCTGGTATTTGTTATTACTAACCAATCCGGCGTCGGAAGAGGGATGTTTACTCTTAAAGATATGAATTCGGTGCACAAACAAATGATTGCGCTTCTTAATAAAAAGGGCGTTAAAATAACCGATATTTATTACTGTCCTCATCATCCCGACGATCATTGCGCCTGCCGAAAGCCAAAGCCCTATCTAATTTACAAGGCTGCCCGCGAGCACAACATTGATATTTCTAAATCATTTTTTATCGGCAACGATATTAATGATATGGAAGCAGGAAAAAATGCCGGGCTGAAAACGGTTGCTGTTTTTATCCGCCATTCGCAGCCTTTTACAAATTTGATAGATTTTGAGGCTAGAAGCTTTAAGGAAGCAGGCAGTTGGATTCTAAGTCAAACCGATATTGCTCGTGACAGTAAATCAAAAAATAAATAACCATTCTCTCATGATTATCGCCGGGAGCCGTTAAATAAAATTAAGGAGATTCTATCTCTTTTATAAAATCAACTGCCTTTTGGCCGTTATCTTCGATTCTTAGTATTTTTACGGACTTGACCAAGGGAATCATCGAGCGGGCATCTACAAAGCGGATTTTAGGAGAATAACCTTTAAGGTAATAAACCTTCTCGTTGAGTATGCAGATAACCTGCTTTTGGGTTGCCAAAGCAAGATGGGCCGGAAAAGAGTCTATGCCGATAAAAAACTCTGATTTTTTGAATAAACTCCCCATGTCGGGTATGGTTAAATTCGTTGCGATTTTGATATTCGGAGAATTTTCTTCCGAAACAAGATTTTTCAGATATTCTTCTTGGGATTTTAATCCGGTTAAAATCAAAATATAATCTTTTTTAATCAGGTAATCGAAAACCCGCTGCCAATCCCCTTTCGGCCAGAGCCGTTCTTTATCGAACGAAACCGGCGAAATGGCGACCAGCTTTTTATTTCCAAACACCTCAGGAATTTTGCCTTTTAAGCCGTCGTCGTCGAAGTCGTAAAAGCGTGGGTTAAATTCCGCTTTTGAAATATCGACTCCAAGCGGCTTTAACAAATTCAAATAATTTTTCCAGTCTTCTTCCCAAAGGTCATATCGCGCCCAGTAATCCGCCAAAAAGCTTTGCTCTGACATTTCAAAGGCAATTAAGTTCTTGGGTTTTATCAGTCTCCAAAAAATATTGGAGCTTGGCGAATAGGCTCGGGTGTTGATAACCGCGTCGTAGTGCTCATTTTTAAGCGTTTTGAGGGCTTTTAAATCGCTTTTTAATACTTCTGATAGCCCTCCCCTCTTCCCTTCTCTTCCTAGGAGAAAATACAGGAACGGGTCGTCCCAGAAGTAAATTTTATTGACGTTGGGATTTTTTTTTAAGATGAATTCCATTTTTGGATTTATTAAATAATCTATTTTGGCGCCCGGGTATCTTTCTTTTATCAGCGGAAGTATAAATGTGGAAAATAAAACATCCCCGAACTGGTCGATTTTGACAATTAAAATCTTTTTGGGGTTCGAAATTTTTATTTTTTTAAATCTTTTCCAAAAAAACAGGATATCTCCCAAAATTTCTATCGGGAAAAGTATCAGCAAATAAAAGAATTTTATTATTTTAGTCGCCTTTTTATTCCAGCCGCTTCTTTTCCGGATGATATTGCCGACGAATTTTTTGATTAAATTGCCGTACTTCCTGGCCATTTCCCTATTTTAATATTTTCCAGACGATATTTAAAACGTCGCTAATTTTTGTCGCCTCCATATTTGGGCAGGGATAACAGTTTCCCGTAGGGCAGTGATGTTTAGGGTCGTTTCCTTCGAGAATATAAACTTTTTCGCCGGGCGGCCTCCCACGCTCCGCTCCGCCGATGGCAGTATTAATCAAATCTACGGTCGGAATGTTTTGGCTTCCCGCGAAGTGCGCCAGCGAGGAATCGTTGCCGATAAAAAGAGAAACACGCGACAAGAATTCGTAACTTTCTTTTAATGAGAGCTTCCCGATTAAATTTGCCGTGGGAAAATCGATTTTGGACTGGAATTTTTCGCAATAAGGCTCCTCTCCTCTGCCTCCCAAAACAACGAAAGCGGCATCGGGGTATTTTTTATGGATTTTCTCGGCTAAGCGCGCGAAATTTTCCGTCGGCCAGATTTTGTATTTGGCGCCGGAATTCAGATGAAGCGCGATTATTTTTTTGCCGCCAAATTCGTTCTTAATAATTTCGTTAACTTTATTTTTTTCTTGTTCGGACGGATAAATTTTAGGCAAAGTCAATTTTCCGGCGTAGTCGAACAGCGCCAGCAAATCGTTGTATTTCAGCCACTCGTTTTTGCGTTCCCGATAGATTGCTCTGGCCGTATAAAGAAAACCCAAAACTTCGTGGGCGGCAAACCCCGCTCTTTGCGGAACACGCGCCAGAAATCCGATAAGCGCGGTGAGAGGCTCCCCTCTCGGGTCGATGAAGAGGTCATATTTTTCCCCTCTTAGCTTTTTAGATAAGGACAGTAATTGTTTTGCCGAGATTTTTCCGACCGCCGGCTTAAGCCGAGGATTGTTAAAAACAATAATTTCATTGATACAAGGATTGTTTTCCCAGATAGTTTTAGTTCGCTCCCCCGTCATTATGTCTATGGCCGCGTCAGGAAATATTTTTTTAATTTCTTCGACAAAAGAAGTAGCCAAAAAATTGTCGCCGATCTGGTCTGTCCGGGAAACTAAAATTTTTTTAATTCCTCCTTTTTTTATCGGTTTTTTTGCCCAAAAAAATATTCCGTATCCGATGATATCGATAAAAAAAGCCGCAACCCTTACGATTTTATTTTTATAAGTATAACTAAATAAAGACGATTGACCGTGGGACATAAATATGTTTATAATATCTACAGTATATTAACAAAGGAGAAAAGGCAAATGAGAGTGCTATTTATCGCTAATTTCTCGATTATAGAGCCCTTAGGGCTTATTTATTTGATGGGCGTAGTCAAGAAGCTTGGCCATACCGGAAGGATTGTATTGGTGAAAGATTATGATTTTGACCCAGTTGATAAAGCCTTATTGGAATTTAAACCCGATTTGGTCGGATTGAATATTTTTACCGGCAATCATAGGCAATTTTTGGCCTATTCGCAAAAATTACGGAAGCAGGGCGTTGCTACCGTTGTCGGCGGTCCTCATCCGACTTATTTTGACCAAGAATGCCTTTCTTTCGCCGATTATGTCGTCAAAGGCGAAGGATTTGCTGCTTTCCGGAAGGTTCTTACGGGCGAAGTAAAACCGGGAATTATTTTTTCCGGCGAACTTCTTTCCGAGGGATTTCCTATACCCGACAGAGAAGCATTCTACGCGGAAAACCACGTACATCGCGATAACAAGATTAAAAATTCCATTACGGCCATTGGTTGTCCTTATACCTGCGGTTATTGTTATAATAGCAGCTATAACGATCTTTACGGCGGCTTCAAGCTTAAAACACGCCCGATTGGCGACGTCATAGCTGAGCTTAAAGAAATAAAGGAGCGCTGGCCATGCGAAGTCATTTATTTCCAGGACGATGTTCTGGGATTCGACATTAACTGGCTGGCCGACTTTACGGAGCTCTATCGCAAGGAAATCAATATTCCCTGGCATGCCCAGATAAGGTTAGAGCTCACCCGCGATCCCAAACGGCTCCAGCTTTTCAAGAGGGGGGGGTGTTTCGGAATCACCGCTTCCATTGAATCGTCTGATTCCTGGATCAGGAATTCTTTGATGAATCGCAAAATGCCCGACGAATTAATTTATGAAGGTTGCCGGAGAATCAAAGAGGCGGGGTTGCTTTTAAGGACGGAGCAGATGCTCGGGACGCCCGGCTGCGATCTGAATATTGACTTAAAAACGCTCGAAATGAACGTCAAGATAAGGCCGGATATAGCCTGGTCATCGGTATTCGCTCCTTACAGGGGCACTTATCTCGGCGAACTTTGCGTCCGCGAAGGCTACTATCGGGGCAATAATGACGATTTAGACGACAGCTTTTTTGCCCGCTCGGCTATGGTTTTTTACTATAACGACCGCGGATGGAATCCAAAGGAAGCCGACAGAGGAAAAAGGACGCCGTTCACCGAAGAGGAAAATAACGATTACAAAGATAAAATGGCGATACTTCAAAATCTCTTTAACTATTTTGCTTACGTGCCCAACGGTCACATTCTGGCGAAAAAGTTCTTGGATAGAAAAGATTTCACGTTTAAGGTGCTGGGAGAGATGATTGAAGCTCACCTTGCGGATAACGGTTATTCCGGAGATAAGCTCGAGGAGATGCGGACAGAGCTTTGGCGGACAACGGGATACCAAAAAGGCAAAGACGAAGACTTTGAGTCGCTCGCCCATTACTTCACCATGCTTCCTGCCGGCGAGAAACTCGCTCTGAGATTCTTGAACTTGCCTTTATGCGCGCGTGAATTTAAAGATTTATCGGTAATGACGCGGCGGCATTTATATGACGAAGTGTTATATAAAATCCCCGCTTAATCATTAAAGCCCCACTTCGTGGGGCTTCTTTTTTATCCGATGTCTCCCTCGGGAAGGGCTTTATTATTTATATAAAAATTCGGGAATAAATTTATCTTCTTGAGCGACGATAAATAAAGCTATCAAAATCCAGAGCCAGCGGTCGAATAAGCCATCGTTGAAGATAAATGCTATCAAAATACCCAACAAGGCGCAGGAGAGCGTCGCGCCTAAGGGACTCACGCCCTTTTTGAATGATATTAAGATTTTTTTGATAACCCACCAGTAAAAATAAACAAGTATTAGCAAAAGCAATAATCCGCCGCTTAGCATTGCTTCCAAAAATATATTATGAGCGGTAAGGTTGTGGAACGATATGCCTGGGTAGACCATTTTTAAATCAATTAACTCATAGTAAATAGGGCTGTATCCTAATAAGTTATTTTCAAAATAATTAAATCCCTCCTTCCAGATTTGGCTTCGGTCGTCAATTACATTAAGTTTAAGCTGTGTAGTTTTTGCTGGACCGGCGTAAGAAAGCGAAACCGGCACGGCTCTTGATAAGAAGCTGAATTTTATGGAGTCCGGCAGCAAAATGAAACCGCAAACCGCGATTATTAAAATTAAGAACAGCCATATAGTGATATTTTTCAAGTAATTTTTTTGATAATATTTTAGTCCGAAAGCCATAATGAGCAATATGGAAAATACGATTCCGAGCCAAACAGACCTCATTTCCGTCCAGAATAAAGCTTCAAATAAAAAAATTGAAAAAATAAACGCCAGCAGCTTAATATAATTCTTCCGGGCAAAAATCAATAAAGAAAAGAGAAAGACTATCGGCGGAACCAAAAATATAGCTAAAAGCGACGCGCTATTGACCCAGCCGGAAAGACGGAGCGTCTGAAAAGCGGAGATGCCTCCTAATAGCCCGGGAGTTATAACCGCCAGGGGCGAAAGCGCTACCGGCAACAGGAACAGGCCCAAGATGGCATAAAAAAATAATTTATTTTTAGAGCAATTGACGTATACCAGGAAGAAGACCAGAAAATCGCTGATTATTTTTAAGAGTTTCAAAATGAGGTCTTTCTTTAGGCCGAGGGCGGAAATCGCCGGCCATTCTATGAGCATAGGCAGAATTAAACTCAGCAAAATAAATCCGAAAAATATAAAATAATATTTATATTCAATTAAATTGGCGGGCTTTAAACTAAAGACGGTTAAAACAAGCGCTATGGCAAAAAAGACGCTAGAAATTAGCAGGAGAACACCATATTGCGGCTGGATGGAGGTGCCCATAAAAGATGGCAGAACGCTTATTAGCAAGCTAATTAAAATAGCAAGCTGAGTTTTGCTGAGCGTATTTTTCATATATTATTCTAGTTTGTATTATATTTTTGGCTTCCGCAATCAGCCGTCGTTTTTTATTTTATTTGGGTTTGTCGCGCTTTTTCTATAAGATTAATTAAAATATCAAAATAGTTTTTGACATTATGGTACTTTTCCCATTTTATGGCCGACGCGGCCGACTTCGCTTTTAATTTTTCGCGGTTGTTCAAAAATTCAACCATAGCTTTTCCTAAAGACGCCGAATCGTTTTCTTTAATTATAATCCGGCCAGCTTCATATTTTTCCGCTTGGCGCTCAAGCCATGTATTTTCTGTGATAATGACCGGCTTCCCAAGCGCGAGTGCATCCGTGAATATTCCCGAAGTTCGCGCGTAATAGCCGTCTTTTGTTGTTGCCCGGCAAGGGATTAATATGGCGTCTGCCGTGGACATCAGATCAAGATATTCTTCCGGCGACAACGCTTTATTTACGAGGACGACTTTATTCTTAAATTCGGAGAGCTCTTTTTTCGCTTTTAGGGTTTTGTCTGCCGGCCGTCCCGGCACGATATTTGATTGTATGACAAATTTATCGATGTCTTCTTCTTTGGTTTGCAGGGCGAAATTAATAGCCTCTGGAAGCAGATAATATCCCTTATCGTCACTTGCGTCCCCTAAATACATCAGAATCGCTTTGCCGTGATTGTTATTGCCGTTATAATGTTTTTGCTCGCTTGCGTAAGCCGAAAGGACGGGCAGTGTGTGAATTTCAGTTTTTGACATATCGCTGTATTCTTTTGTTAAGTCATCGCTATCGGTAACAATAATTACTTTATTTTTTTTAGGCAATTGATTAATAAGCGATAAAAATAACTTATAAAAATAATAAGAGGGCCGTCGTTTTTTTTGGCGACTATAAATTATATTCCCGAATCTAAACAACAATACCAAATAAGGCGTGCGGTTTTTTGGGAGCGAACGGTACCAGCAATAGACTCCAAATAAAAAAGTTGGATCTATTGTGTGTATTAGGACAATATCGTCGCTTGAAAAATTATTTTTTATACTCTTTAAATCTTTAAAATACGACTTGTTTTCAAAAATAAAATTTATAAGTCCCTTTAAATGGAGAATCTTGTTTAGGCGGCTAGGAATCTTTATGGACGAACTCCCCTTTCTGATGTAATGGCTAAAAATTGGAATAATATTGTATTTTCCCCTTAAATCACTGTCGAATTTTTTATTAGTAATAATAACAGCCTCAAACCCCCTTCGGGTCCATTCATTATATAAAGCTGTCGCATAAGCAAAATGATGGCCAGATTTATTTTCGAGACCATTGTCAAAAATAAATAATTTCATAAATATTTATTTATTTTCAGTAATTTCCGAAAATTTTTCCTTGCGCGTTTTAAGCTCTGGGGCGTGCCGATATCAACGAAAATCCCCGACGCTTTGAAAGCGAAAATTCCACGATTAATTAATATAGGAAACAGTTCGTATTCCAAAGAAGAACATTCGTAATCGCGAATAATCTTTAAAATTTTTCTGCTAAAAACGTAAACGCCTCCGTTGATATAGCCTTCTTTTTTCGCCCTTCCTTTTTCTTCGAATTTTGAAATAGAATTTTTTGGGCCTAAAATCACGTTGCCGTAACGGGCAACATCGGCGATCTTGGTTACAACTACAGTCGCCATTGCTTTTCGCGACTCATGAAATTTTACGGCTTTAGTAATGTCTGTTTCGCAATAAGAATCCCCGTTTATTACCAAAAACGGATCGGAATTAATTAGATTTTTAGCGTTTATTATTTCTCCGGCGGTGCCAGACGGCCTGTTTCTTTTTGAGTAACGAATTTTGACTCCCCGATTTTCGCCGTTCTTAAAATAATCCTCAATTATTTTTGATTTATAGGCGACGCACAGAATAATATCTTTAATCCCAAATCGTTTTAATTCTTCGATCAAATATTCAAGAAATGGTTTCCCGCCTACTTTAACCATTGGCTTTGGGACGTTCGGTTCAATGGATTTTAATCTGCTTCCTAAACCGGCGGCCAGCACCAGGCAGGTTAATTCTTGCCGCATAATTATTTTAAATTATCGGAAAAAATGATCTGGCTTCCTGAATTTTCAAACGAAAAATCAACCTGGTAAAGTTCCGGCAGCGCCAACCTTACTTTTTCTTGGTTTTCCGGCTCGACGTAAAATAAAAAAAATCCGCCGCCTCCGGCGCCCAATATCTTTCCTCCCGTCGCCCCTGCCATTCTGGCGCGCTCATATTGTTCATCTATTTTAGAAGTCGTAATTTTACTGGACAACTGGCGCTTAATCATCCAATTTTCATGAAGCAGCTCACCAAATCTGTCGAGGTTGTTATTGCTTATAACTAGCTCAAGCCCTTGTTTGGCGAGTTCTGCTATCCTCTCCAGCCCCTCCTCATTTTTCCCCTCTTGCGTTCGCTGGATTTGCTCTTCGGCGATTTCGTGCGCGGTTCTTTGTGTGCCGGTATAGAATAACATAAGCCTTTCGTTGAGGTGCTTCAAACGGCTAGGCTTTAGTTTCAGCGATTTAACTTTTACTTTGCCGTCGATGCCATACTCCATATATAAAAATCCGCCCAAGGCGCAAGCATATTGATCTTGACACCCTACTCTTTCTTTAATCAAATCTTGCTCCACGTGCACCGCTTCTTCCGCCAACCTTAGCTTGGCGGCGCTTTCCCCTTTAAACGCGTAAAGCGCGTTAAGAAGCCCTACGGTCGCTGAAGACGACGATCCCAGGCCGGTGCGGGCCGGAAGATTAGATATATAATGAATTTCTACGCCTTTATCAATGCCTAAAAATCTAAGACATTCTCTGGCGGAGTGATGCTCGATTTCGTCTAGGCGATAAGCTTTTTCCATCTGAGAGTAAGATAGCTGAATGGCGTGCTCGGTGAAACGAGGAAGCGGATGGACGACTATTGTGGTGTATTTATTAATGGTTGTCGACAAAGTCGCGCCAGGATGTTTAAGAAAATACGCTGGATAGTCGGTGCCTCCTCCAAAAAAACTAATGCGGACGGGCGTCCGGCTGATAATCATTGCCATTTTTAAAGAGTTTTCGCGTTTTTGTCGCGGACAGAGAGTATGGGCTCATTTATCGGCCACGGGATTTGAAGCTTCGGATCATTCCACCGGATAGAAATTTCTTTTTCTTGCCCTTCGTAGTGTGCCGATTGTTTGTAAGAGAAGATGCATTTTTCGGAAAGGCATAAATGTCCATTAACGCATCCCGCCGGTATCAGTATTTGTATTCGGTTTTTATCGTTTACGGAAAACGTTTCGTATTGCATATATGTCTTTGAGTCTTGCCTCAAATCAGCGATAGCTATATAGATTTCTCCCCATAGGCATTGGATAAGCTTCCAAGTTTGATTATCGCCGTGCAGCCCTCTTAAAGTGTTTTTCCGAGACACAGATATATCGTCTCTGACAAATTTAACGGAATTTCCGTTAGAGTCGTTAAACTGGTAAATTTTATCGTTGAAAGTTTCTATGTATTCGCCTCGGTAATCGTAATTTGTGTCAGGCGAGATGATCTTTAGGCCTAAAATTTTCTCAGAATCAATTATTTTCATTTTAATAATGTATTTTTATTTTTTAAAAACCAGTCGACTGTTTTTGAAATACCCGTTTCGATGGGGGTAAATTTTATATTCGGCAATATTTTTTTTAGTTTCTTTGCCGATAGGCATCGCGAGCTTATGCCAACGTTTTTTGAATTATCGAACTTCACCTTATTGAAGTCGTAATCTATTTTTTCGCAGATTAGTTTAACGTATTGCCGAAGAGTGTATTCTTTTTCGGGCGCTATGTTGATTATGTCGTTCCTAATTTTCTTATTGATTCGTATAGTTATTTTAACAAAATCATCAACGAATACAACCTCTCTTTTATTAAAGCCGTTCCCATAGAACATTACCGGTTCGCCGTAGATTTTTCCTCTTAAAACTTTTCTGATTAATTCATAAATAAGATGAAGAGGTCTGTCGTCAAGGTGATATTCCGGCCCATAAAGCGTATCTGGAACTACATAAAGATAATTGAGTCTAAATTGGTCATGGAACGATTTTAGGCCGATATAAAGCATTCTCTTGGCCATTGCGTATGTATAAAAGTTGTCCGCCGGTTGGCTAGCCATATAATTAGACTCAATCATTTTTTCTTTTTCGCCGTACGAGGTGCTGGTTCCAATCGCGATAAGCTTAGCTTGAGGTTGATATTGCTTCCACCACGACAACACATTTGTGTTGATTTGTTGGTTTATCAGCCAAGCTTCCCCGGAATGGCCGGCGAGCCAGCTTCCCGCTCTTGTCCAAACCGCCAAATGGAAAATTTGGTCGTATTTTTTATTATTAAATTTCAATAAAGCGTTCTGCTTAGTCAGGTCGCAATCCTTAGAAGACGGAGCGGTTATTTTGTGCCCGCTTTTTTTGAGCGCGGAAACGAAGCGCTTTCCAAGAAATCCATTTGCTCCAGTAATGAAAATATCCATATATTGCTAAGCGTTTCGGAAATTTGCCAAAGGCAGCATCTTGCACAACTTAATAACTTCTTCTATTCCTTCGTCGAGCGAGTGCTTAGCGACGAATCCTTTTTTGTTTATTTTTTCGTTCGAAACTATATAGTTGCGCTTATCTGGGTCATCGCCTATGTCGGCATAACTGATGCTCAGCGAAGGAATATGCTCTTTGATTTTCTCCGCCAATTCGGCGATGGAAATGTTGGCTTCGTTGAGACCGAGATTGTAAACCTGGTCTTTCATATCCTCGAAATGCTCGAGTGCAAAACAAAAACCATCGACAACGTCGTCAATATGAACAAAATTACGCTTGTAATCTTTGGTTTTTAAAAACGGCACCAAATATTTATAAGTTATCGCTCTATAAACAAAATCATTCACCAATAAATCGAATCTCATCCTGGGAGACGGCCCGAACACTGTTGCCAAGCGCAGGGAAATAACATTCGGTTTTTGAAGTAACTCCTTTTCGGCGGCGACCTTGGTTTGTCCGTACAAAGAAATTGGCTCAAGAGGCGTTTCCTCCGTGCAGTTGACCTCTCCGGTTGTCCGTCCGTTGCCGCTATTGGTGTTCGGGAAAATAATCTTCTGGTCGGGGCTGCGTAATTTGTTGAGCAGCGCGATTGAGTCGTAATTGATTGACTGGGCCGAGACAGGATCTCGTTCGCAGGCGGGAGCGCCGACGATGGCGGCAAGCGGGATGATGACGTCATGATTTTTTAACAAATCTTTCATAATATTTTCATTTCTGGCGTCCCCCCTTACGAATTCAAAATTTGGATTACCGGCGTACTGAAAAAGTCCGATCTGGCCGAATAGTAAATTATCCAATATCGTGACGCGGTATCCCCTGCTTAGCAAGTGGTCGGTCAAAACAGAACCGATATATCCCGCGCCGCCGGTAATAAGAATTTTTTCTTGTTCCATTATGAAATTATATAATAAAATTCTGATTTTTTACAAAATTGGTATTTAATGTCGATTGCTGTAACCAAGGAGTTCCTCGCGTCAGACGTTGTCAGCCATAAGCTCATTATTGCATTTCAAAATTGAATTCGCATCCTTCGCGCTGCAGAAGATGAGATACATCGGTGACACTCTGGTGTTGCCAAATGACATACTCAAAAAGAATAAACAATCGAGGTAAAACTCAGTATGCTGGGTATAATATGCCCACCTCATCAATCTTGCCAGGGGCTGTCTCTCTGGCTCGTATCCCAACCTTGTCCAAAGAGGCGAAAAAACGATTAGCTTGGATGGATTATTATCGTGCCCGCGGCAATGCCGCCCAAACCTGCCGGTATTTC
>JAVHRF010000086.1:0-2586 GCA_036171515.1 Minisyncoccota bacterium
AAAAATGTTAGACCTTAAAGCTTTGAATCGGGCGATTGAGACGATTGCCCAAGAAAAGGGAATAGACGCCGGAGCGATTTTTGGCGCCATTGAAGCGGCTCTTGCCGCGGCTTATAGAAAAGAATACCGCAAAAAAGGCGAGCTTATTAAGTGTAAATTGAATCCTAAAACCGGCGATATGAAATTTTCGCAGGTTAAACTTGTAGTTGATGAAAATTCTGTTCGCGTAAAAGAAGAACTTAAAGAAGGCGAAGTTGAAAAAGAAAGAGTTGAATCGGAGGAAGAACTTTTGCCGGTTTATAACCCCGACCGCCACATTTGGTTGAAAGAAGCGAAAGAAATAAAAAAGGGTGTTGAAGTCGGCGAAGAACTTGAATTTCCGCTTGAAGACCAATCGGATTTCGGCAGAATCGCTTCGCAGGCCGCAAAGCAAGTTATTTTGCAAAAAATCAGGGAAATTGAAAGAGATTCTGTGAAAAAAGAATACATTGGAAAAGAAGGTGAAATAGTGAGCGGAACAGTCCAAAGGGTTGAACGCGGAAATATTTACGTTGATTTGGGCAGAGCGAACGGAATTATGTTCTACACAGAATCCATTCCGGGCGAGCATTACAGAATCGGCGAAAGGTTAAGATTTTACCTTTTGGCGGTTCAAGACGAAACAAGAGTGCCGGGTTTGATTCTTTCGCGCAGCCATCCGAAATTTGTTTCAAAACTTTTTGAAATGGAAGTTCCGGAAATACACGACGAATTGGTTGAAATTAAGGCGGTGGCCCGCGAGGCGGGAAGCCGCACAAAAATCGCTGCCGGTTCAAAAGCCGAGGGCGTAGACCCGATTGGTTCTTTGGTGGGCCAGCGTGGAACTCGGGTTATGGCGGTTACAAATGAATTGGGAAACGAGAAAATAGATGTAATCAGTTGGTCGGAAGCGCCCGATAAATTTATCGCGGCCTCTTTGTCCCCGGCGAAAGTGGTTTCGGTTGAAATTTTGCCGAGAAGGGAAGCGCGGGTAATGGTTCCTGAAGACCAATTGAGTCTGGCAATAGGCAAGGGCGGCCAAAATGTTCGGCTGGCGGCCAAGCTTACCGGCTGGAAAATAGACGTCCGTTCCGATTCGCGCCCTGACATTGTCCAATTTGACCCTCAAAAATTAAGCGTTGAAGGACACGGCGGGGGAACAGAAAAAGTTGAAGAAGAAAAACTGAGCGAAGAATAAATTTAATTATTAATTGACCTAATTATTCTAATTAACCTAATTGACCTAAAACTTATTGGTCATTTATCTATTGGGATTTCATTAGACTAATTAGAAATTAGAGTAATTAGAATAATTTCATGAACATTTATTATTTCACATTTGTTCCGGTCGCGGTCGCAATTCTATACAGCCTTTGCATTATTTTTTGGCTTAAAAAACAGCCAGAGGGCGATGCGAAAATGAAAGAAATTTCTTTGGCGATTCGTTTGGGAGCGAAAGCTTATCTTAACAGGCAATATAAAACAGTTGCCATTGTCGCGGTCTTGATTTCAATCGCGCTCTATTTCGCTTTCGGTTGGCTTTCGGTTTTGGGATTTTTGGTGGGCGCTTTGGCTTCAGCGGTGGCTGGATATATTGGAATGAATATAGCGGTCCGTTCAAACGCCAAAACGACCGAAGCGGCGAAAACAGGATTGCCGCAAGCGCTTTCTTTGGCTTTTAAAGCCGGTTCGGTTACCGGATTTTTAGTTGTGGCATTGGCTTTATTGGCGGTTAGTTTATTTTATTTTTTGACTAAAGACGTCAGTGTTTTGATAAGTTTGGCGTTTGGCGCGAGCTTGATTTCGGTTTTCGCGCGATTGGGCGGAGGCATTTATACCAAAGCCGCCGATGTCGGCACTGATTTGGTTGGCAAGGTTGAAGCCGGAATTCCGGAAGATGACCCGAGAAATCCGGGCGTCATAGCCGACGCGGTAGGAGACAACGTGGGCGATTGCGCCGGAATGGCGGCCGACCTTTTTGAAACTTACGCCGTTACTTTAATAGCGGCGATGCTTTTGGGATTTGCGATTTTGGGAACTGCCGGAGTTTATCTGCCTTTGGCTCTCGGCTCTTCGGCGATTATCGCTTCAATTATCGGCAGTTTGTTTGTGAAGCTCGGTAAAAATAAAACAAACATAATGTTCGCACTCTATAAAGGATTGTTTTCGGCAATTATTATTTCGGGAATTTTCTTTTACTATGTGGCGAATACTTTCTTCAAAGAAAATTCATGGAACGTTTTCTCGTGTTCTTTGGTGGGGCTTTTGGTCACGGCGCTTATGGTTTTAGTCACGGATTATTACACCGCCAAGAAATACCGGCCGGTTAAATCAATTGCGGAAGCTTCAACTTCCGGGCATGGAACAAATATTATTATGGGGCTTTCGGTTGGGATGGAAGCGACATTGGCGCCGATTTTGATAATTGGAGCAGCTGTGCTTTTGAGCTATAACGTTGCCGGACTTTACGGCATAGCGATTTCGGCAATGGCGATGCTTTCGGTTGCCGGAATCATCGTGGCGATAGATTCATTTGGTCCGATAACCGACAATGCCGGCGGAATTTCG
>JAVHRF010000087.1:0-11778 GCA_036171515.1 Minisyncoccota bacterium
CGCCTGCCTGCGCAGGCAAGCCTGCCTGCGCTGGCAGGGAGCCGTCCTTTGTTTTGAAAACCGCCGAAATAGTGTGGTATTCCTGCGGCTTGAAGCGGCGGATTTCTTCTTCTCTTTCGGCCACCAGCCTCAAAGCGACGGATTGGACCCGGCCGGCCGAAAGCCGCTTCATCACTTTTTCCCATAAGAAAGGCGAAAGCTTGTAGCCGACCAGACGGTCTAAAATTCTTCTCGCCTGCTGTGAGTCAACCATATTGATGTTGATATCCCGCGGATTGGAAATGGCGCCATCAATGGCGGATTTGGTTATTTCGTGAAAAACGATTCTTTCTTTGGGAATATCCTTGAGGTCGAGCGCTTCGACAAGATGCCAGGCGATAGCCTCTCCTTCCCGGTCTTCGTCTGTCGCCAGGATAACGCTTTTCGCTTTATGGGCTTCCTTCTTAAGCTGGGTAACTCTTTTTCTGGCTTTGACGGGAATTATATAATGAGGCTCGAAATTTTTTTCGATGTCGATTCCCAGCCGGCTTTTTGGAAGGTCGCGGACGTGCCCGTAAGAAGATTCGACGATATAATCTTTTCCCAAAAATTGGCCGATGGTTTTAGCTTTGGTCGGAGACTCGACGACAATAAGTGTTTTCGCCTTTTTCATATTTTATTATTCAAGCATATTATTATTTTAAAGGCAAAATTAAAAATTTAACGTCCGCCGGTTTATTTAACTGCCCGATTATTATATATTTCAAAAAACGCGTTATAATAATAGGTATATGAGAAAGAATTGGCTTATTATTTCCGCGCTTATCATTGTCGCGGCGGGAACGTGGTATGTCGTGGCCCGGCGCGCCAGCCAATTAATCGCGTCGGCTTTTTACGCCTGTAACGGCGGCAAAACCATCAGCGCCGAATTTTATAAGGGAGAATCAAAATCCGTTTCCGCTCCCGGCGAGCCGCCGACGCCCGGAGGCAGCGTGAATATAAAATTAAGCGACGGCCGGGTTATGGCGCTTAAGCAGACTATTTCCGCCGACGGCGGGCGTTATTCTAACGGCAACCCTTTAATTCAAGGGAATGAGTCGTTCGTTTTCTGGAGCAAAGGCAACGGCGCGCTGGTTCTTGAAAATAATGAGCCCAAAAATTATACCGGTTGCATAGAGGTCGCGCCGGATCCGGGCGGCCTTCCGCAAATATACGAAAACGGCTCGAAAGGATTTTCCATAAGATATCCGGCGGGGTATTCGTTAAACGATAATTACCAATACCAGGAGTTGGGTCCGGGCAGGGATATCGGCGGCGTTTCATTTACTATTCCCGCGTCTGTTGCCGAAGGAACGAATCTCGGGCGGGACAGCTATTTAAGCGTCGAAGAAATTCCCCAAGTAAAATATTGTTCAGCCGACCTTTTTCTTGATTCGGGCGCTCCTGGCGCGTTTAAACCCGCGGCCGTAACCGATAACGGCATAACTTATTCTGTTGCGTCGTCAACCGGCGCGGGAGCGGGAAACCGCTATGAGGAAACGGTTTATGCCGTGCCCGGAACGAATCCCTGCGTCGCGGTCCGTTATTTTATTCATTACGGCGTAATCGAGAATTATCCGGCCGGCGCCGTTAAAGAATTCAATAAACAGGCGCTCCTTGAAGAGTTTGATGTTATTCGCCGCACGCTGATTATTCAGCAGTAATAATTTTTCGCTTGAATTTTTTTACCGGTCTGCTATATTGTAATTAGCTTTTTTGACGGGGCGTGGTGTAAGCCATTTCCGATGAAACACATCGGAAGAAGCCGATTAGCGCTCGGCCGCTCCGACCAGCAATAATATAATTTATTTTATATTTAATATAAAAAGCCCCGCCTAAACGCGGGGCATTTTAATTTTGAATTTAAGCTATTAATTAATGCGGCTTTTCGGCGTTATAGATGTTCTGAACCTGCGTCGCGGAAAGAGCGTAATTCAAAATAAAAGGTTCGTCTAAGTAGCCGTCCATATAATAATCGCTAAAAGCTGCGAACTCCGGAGAACCTCCGACTTCCAGAGGAAGGGTGAGAGCTGTATCTAAAGTAACATTTTCGCTGGCTATTAAACTGCCATCATAATAAAGATAAAGATTGCTATTTCCGTCGTAAACTCCGGTCAAAAAAGACCATTTATTTAAAGGAAGGACTGTAGTTGAATGAAGATCGTTGGCAAAAACTACTAAATCTGCAGCGCCGCAAGTATAACCGCCCGTGCAATCGTCAATGAGGGCAAAAATTTGATTGAAGTTGCCTGTACCGTAGCTAATAAGAATATATGCCACAGCACTAGAACCATTTGGCGTGCTCGTTGGATAAACCCATATCCCCATACTCCTCGCAGATCCCCCTAAAGGAGTCGTGCTTGTCGTAGAAGACGCCACCAAAAAACCTGTTCCACTATTACTAAACGCATAACTTTGCCCTAAAACGCCGGGAGCAACAGTCGGCAAAGGCGTCCCCGTAGCTGTGAAATTATTGGTATTAGCAGAACTGTCGTTTCCGTTTCCATCGAATTTCCAAATGCCATCAAATCCTTCGGCGGCGGAAGCAAGGGTCAGCTTATTTCCAGCTTCGTACATAAAATTAATCGGTCCACCGTCTTTGGTTTCTTGAGGCGCGTATTTTATTGATTCCAGCACGGCCGTCACTTCGTAATTTCCACTTCCATCCGTAATGTAGGTGTAATAAAGCCCAGTTAAAGAAGAATTAGTAGGGTCTTTAGGAAGGCTTCCTAAGGGAGTGCCGCTCGAAGTGGAAGCCAGCTTAACAGGCAGCCAGCCGGTGCCGTCGGTTTTAACTAAAGAAGTGGTTGAGGCGCAATGGTAAGCGTAGCCGGATGATAAAGTCGGCAAAGACAAATCTCCGCAGGAAGAAGAAGCGGTATCGGGAAGGGAGACGTAAACGGTATTGGCGGTTCCTAACGATCCCGTTCCTGCTGAATCAACCAGATAGATATTGATGGCCGAATTAAGGCTGGCCATATCGGACAATCTTTGAGAATCTCTTCCCTGAGCCAAAAGCTCCGTTGGATTAAGAGTTAGAATAACGACCACCGCTAAAATAACAAGGATGGCGATAACTATGAGAAGTTCTATAAGAGTGAAAGATTTTTTTGAATCCAGAGATGAATTCATTTATTGATTATAGCAAGATTATTTATAAAAAATAACAAACAGGCGATATTTAACTTTTGGCAAAAGGATTTTTGGCTCCCAAGACTTCAAAGTGAACATGGCAGCCGGTGGCGTCTCCGGTCTGGCCCATTAAGCCGATTTGCTGGCTTTGTTTGACGTAATCTCCGATGGAAACGGAAAGAGACTGAAGGTGGGCGTAACGGGTTTCGACTCCGTTGGGATGTTCGATAATAATATAGCTCCCGTAGCCGCCGTTATATCCGGAGGAAGCGGCGTCGATTACAAGACCGTCGGCGGAAGCGACCACCGGCGTGCCGCAGTTGTTGGCGATATCGACGGCATTATGGTCGTGAAGGATTCCCCAGTTGAATCCGTAAGTCGGCATTACGAAATATCCTTCAAGAACAGGCAGCGAAGAGGCGGTTAAATTCAGAGAATAATTTTCCACCGGCTTGCCGTTGGGAATAATCAAATTGGTTGCCGAAGCCAAACTACTGCTTTTCACATCGTTGTTTGCCAGCCGCAATTCTTGGAGGCTGATGCCGTAAAGGGCGGAAATGGATTCCCATGTTTCGTTATCCTGGACCTGATGGAGGACGCCGGAGACGGGCAGAATGACCAGTTGCTCGCCGCGGTAAAGATAATTTTTTGCGACAGAAGGATTGGCCCAGAGAATGGTTTGGACGGAAATATTGAAGTAGCCGGCGATTTTCGGAAAAGTGTCTCCTTTTTGGACGTCATAGATTACTATGCCCGGACGGCCGGACAAAGAGCCGTTGGAGGGGCCGATATTTACGCCGGCCATAGTCTCTTCATTAATAAGGCTGCCGCCGGCATTATCGGCAATTACCGGCATAGAAGCGGGAGATGATTGGGGCAGGCTTTGGGCGATAATCAGGCCTTGGCTGGAATTAATCGGCTGGGGTCCGCCCAGGATGCCTTTTTCTTTCCCGCCTTGGGCGGCCAAATCCTGGTTTAAAAAAACGAAACTGGCGCCTAAAAGCCCCAATAGCAAAAAAACCGCTATGAGGAGCGACTTTCGGATTGGCGCACTTTTAATTTTCCTGAAAATTATACTAATATTGCTATTGTAGCATAATGAATAAAAATTTCAACAAGTATCCGGATAAACCGGGGCAACCGCTCAATTCGATTCAAAAAACGGCCGCCGAAGCGCCCTTAAAGCCGCTTTTGATTATTGCCGGCGCCGGAACCGGAAAAACGCAGACTTTAACCAGTCGCCTGGTTTATCTTATAAATAAAGGCGTTCCGCCCGACCAAATTGTGGCTATAACTTTTACGAACAAGGCCGCCGGCGAGATGAAGGAAAGAATCGGGAAGGCGGGCATTTCTTTGAGGGAAGAGGAGTCTCCTTTTATCGGAACTTTCCACGCTTTTGGCGCCAGGATAATGCGGAAAGAGGCGAGACTGGCCGGCCGCAAACCGGGGTTCACTATTTTCGACAGCGACGACAGCCTGAGCCTGATTAAAAAAATAATCAAGAATTTTAATTTTAAGGAAAAAATTTCGGCGGCGGAAATCCAGAGACAAATCTCATCGGTCAAGAATAATTTGCTCGTAGCAGAAGAGGCCGGATTTAATCGCTTCGCTCATAAAACAGGTTCGCTCGGTCAAATTCCGAAAATAGGATTTTCAGACTTTTCCCTTGCTGCCCGTTTTAAAAATCAGGAAATTTTCGAAGCTATTTTCGGCGAATACGAACAAAAGCTGGCGGAAAACGACGCTTTTGATTTTGATGATTTGCTGGAAAAGCCGGTCCGGATTTTTAAAAAATATCCGGAGGTGTTAAAAAAATACAGGAGGCAAATTTCCCATATTCTGATAGACGAATACCAGGATGTGAATTACGCCCAATATGTTTTAGTGAAGCTTTTGGCGGGCGACGAGGGAAAGCTCAGCGCCGTAGGCGACGACCAGCAGGCGATTTACAGCTGGCGAGGGGCTAATTTCGAATTTTTTCTGAATTTTGAAAAAGACTGGCCGCAAAGCGAAGTTGTTATTCTGGAAGAGAATTACCGCTCGACCGGAAAAATAATCAGGGCTGCCTCGGAACTGATTAAAAATAACTCCAATCAAAGGCAGAAAAATCTTTGGACGCAAAAAGGAGAGGGGAAAAGCGTGGAAATCCTGGAGGCGAAAAGCGCCGGCGAAGAGGCGGAGTGGATAGCCGAAAAAATAAAAGGAAGCGGAAATTACGGTTCGATAGCCGTTCTTTACCGGACTAATGCCCAATCGAGAGCGATAGAAGAAGCGTTCATCAGCCGCGATATCCCTTACCGGATTATCGGCGGCCTGAAATTTTACGAGCGGCGCGAAATAAAAGACATTGTTTCGGCGCTGCGGATTTTCGCTAATCCGCTCGACTCGCTTGGCGTTAACCGGCTCGAGAAATTGCTGCGCAAAAAAAGATTCGCTTTATTTTCGGAAAAATGGTCGGCCTTAAGGGCGTCGTCAAAAGAAAAAATCTCTCCGGTAAGCTTGATAAATGAATTTCTGAAGTTTGCCGATTACCTGGTTTATTTGAAAAATAATTTCATCAACGCCGACGAGCGGAAGGAAAACGTTAAGGAGCTGATTGGCTTTGCCGCCGGATTTTCCGATCTGGATTTGTTCCTGCAGCATTTGGCCTTATTTGAGGCGACGGATAATTTAAAAGACAAGGAAGACGCCGTTAAGCTGACGACTATCCATTTAGCCAAGGGATTGGAGTTCGACAAAGTTTTTATCGCCGGCGTGAGCGAAGGCCTGCTGCCGCACGCGCGAGCCCTTTTAAGTTCAGCCGAAATCGAAGAAGAGAGGCGCTTGATGTATGTGGCGATGACCCGCGCCAAAAAAGAATTATACGTAAGTTTTTACGATTTGCCCTCCCGTTTTATTTCGGAAATTCCCGTTGAACTGGCGGAATTTAAAAGTTTGAATGCCAGTCATAATTTTTCGGATTTTGAATCTTTCAGGAACAGGGATGACGAGGAAGACTACATAGATTATTAGCCTCTTTGTTTTTAAGGCGTTATTGGTATAATAAAAATATGATTTGGTTATATATAATTTTAGGTCTTATAGTTATCGGATTGATTTTAATTTATAACGGATTGGTCGGCGCGAAAAATCGGGCCCAGGAAGCGTGGGCGGATGTCGATGTCCAGCTTAAAAGAAGGTATGACTTGATTCCGAATTTGCTTGAGAGCGTTAAGGGTTATATGGCGCACGAAGCCGGAGTTTTTGAAAAAGTTGCCGAGATCAGGGTTCAGGCAATGTCCGCAGCCGGTCCCGCCAAAGCGGAGGCCGAGGACCAGTTATCCGGCGCCCTTAAATCTCTTTTTGCCGTTTCCGAAAATTATCCCCAGCTGAAAGCCAGCGAAAATTTTCTTGAGCTTCAGGGCGAACTTACCGATACCGAAGACAAAATTCAGGCTGCGCGGAGATTTTTCAACGGCAGCGTCCGCGATTTCAACATAAGGATACAATCTTTCCCTACGAATATCATCGCCGGTTTATTTGGCTTCAAACAAATGGAATTTTTCGGAAACCTCAGCGAAACCGAACAGGAACCGGTTGAAGTCGGTTTTTTGAAATAGCTTTCCGCTCCAAAACAAGATTATGGATTTCAACCAGGAGCAGACCGATATTGCCGAGCCGGCTTATCCGGCTCAAGTTTCCAATCCTATTCCCGTTCCGGATTCCAACCCCGCCTCAAATCTTCGGCAGGATTTTAATTCCGGAGCCAGCCAGCCTTCATCCGCGATTCCGGCGGTTCCGGAAAATTCGGCAAACAGCGGCGTGCCGTCCGCCGGCGAATCTATTGATAACGTTAATAAGAGCGCTTTAAATTATTTTAAAGCGCATTATTTATTCGCTATTTCCGTTATAGTCTCGACGGGCATTTTGGAAATTTTAAGCGTTATCTACTATTTTAATTATTATTTGCTGGAAATTTTAACGCCGGCGGAAACGCCGGCGCCGGCAGTATTGTTTTTATTGGCGCCGCTCATGCTGCCTATTTTGGTTTTTGTGTATCTGCAAAGAAAATTTCAGCATGAATTTATGAAACAATTCGCGGCGGCTAACGGCTACGTTTATTCGGCAAAAGGCGACTTGAGCGGCCTTGACGGAGACCTGTTCCGAATCGGAAACTCTAAATTTGTCAGCGATGTCGTGAGCGGCTCTTATGAAAATTACCCGATTTCCCTTTTTACTTATCAATATATCATCGGGTCAGGGAAAGACCGGAGAGCGTATTATTACACTGTTTTTAAATTGGGCTTTTCCGCTTCCATGCCGGATATTCTTTTGAAGAGCAAATATGTTTCCGAAGATTTTATTTTTAAAATTAAAAACGTCAACGCCGAGTATATTAAGCTGGAAGGGGATTTCAATAAATATTTTACCCTTAGCGTAAAGAAAGGGTATGAGGTGGAAGCGCTTGAAGTATTTACGCCAGACGTTATGCAAGAACTGGTGGAAAAAGCCAAGTCATTCAGTCTGGAAATAATTAACGACCATCTTTTTATTTACACCTCTAAAATAGTAAGCACTCAAAAAGATTTGTACGCGTTTTACGATTTAGCCAAGTATTTTATCGAAAAATTAGGCCCTGTTTTAGCGCGGATGAAACCTTCGCTTGAGGCGATGAGCCAGTACCAAATGCCGTGAATTTGGGGTTATGGATTTTATTAAGCCGCGGCGCGAGTTATCCGGGCATGGCCGCTTGACAATTATAGACTGCTTGCTAAAATGGAAAACATAATTCAAATTAATCCCCTAAACGGGGAAATTAGGTCGAATCCCTCCGCCGGTCGCGGAGCGGAAAAAATAAAAAAATAAAAAACAAAAAATAAAATGGCAGAAAAAGAAAAATTCGTGAGAACCAAGCCGCACGTTAATGTTGGAACCATTGGCCACGTTGACCATGGCAAGACTACTTTGACCGCGGCAATCACGCACATTCTGTTTTTAAAAGGTCTGGCTAAAAAAGAAGAGGCTGTCGACCAAATCGACAACGCTCCCGAAGAAAAAGCCCGAGGCATTACGATTGCCCTTCACCACTCCGAATACGAATCGGAGAAGCGGCACTATGCCCACATTGACGCCCCCGGCCACGCCGATTACATCAAAAACATGATTACCGGCGCCGCGCAGATGGACGGAGCTATTTTAGTCGTTTCCGCCGCCGATGGCCCGATGCCTCAAACCAGAGAACACGTTCTTTTGGCGAGGCAGGTGGGAGTTCCGGCTATCGTCGTCTTCTTAAATAAAGTTGACCAGGTTGACGACCCGGAGTTAATCGACTTAGTAGAATCAGAAGTCCGCGAACTTTTGAAAAAATATGAGTTTCCCGGCGACCAGATTCCGGTCATCCGCGGTTCGGCTCTTAAAGCTTTGAATGTTAAGTCCGCCGACGAACCAGACGCCAAACCGATTTTAGATTTAGTTAAGGCGTTGGACGAATATATTCCTGACCCAGTCAGGGAAATCGAAAAGCCTTTCTTGATGCCAATCGAGGATATTTTCTCGATTGAAGGACGGGGAACCGTTGTCACGGGCAGAATCGAAAGAGGCAAAGTTAAAGTCAACGAAGAAGTTGAAATCATCGGTTTGAGGCCGACTCAAAAGACGGTCGTCACCGGCATCGAAATGTTCAATAAGCTTCTCGATGAAGGCATGGCCGGCGATAACGTTGGCATTTTGCTTCGCGGCTTAAAAAAAGAAGATGTTGAGCGCGGACAGGTTGTGGCGAAGCCCGGCTCGGTTACGCCGCACATCGAATTCGAAGCTGAAGTTTACGTATTAAGCAAAGAAGAGGGCGGACGCCACACTCCGTTCTTTAAAGGCTACAAACCCCAGTTCTACATAAGGACTACGGATGTTACCGGCGATGTGGAATTGCCGGCGGGAACGGAAATGGTTATGCCTGGCGATACGGTTAAAATAACCGTCAAGCTTATTTCGCCTGTCGCTTTAGAAGAGAAGCAAAGATTTGCCATCCGCGAAGGAGGCAAGACGGTCGGCGCCGGAGCCGTTACTAAGATAATAAAGTAAAGGACTTTAAAGTTATTAATGGCCAAAAAACAACCGGAAGTAACTCAAAAATTAAGATTGCGCGTCAAGGCTTATGACATTAAATTGATCGATAATTCCTGCCGGCAGATAATCGACGTCGCCGAAAGGAAAGACGCCAAGATTGTCGGCCCGATTCCTTTGCCGACGGAAACAAAAGTTTACACGGTCAACCGCTCGACTTTTATCGATAAAAATTCCAGGGAACAATTCGAACTTTTAATCCATAAGCGGCTCATCGACATTTTGAATCCCAATCCGAAGATTATAGAAGCTTTGAGTTCTCTTAATTTGCCAGCCGGTGTGGACATTGATATTAAAACCGTGTAAGATATTCTCGAGGCTTACGGAACAAAACTGTCGAGGTTGCCTCGACAGTTTTGTTTAGAACCAATCAATAAAAATATGCCTTTTATTCTGGGTAAAAAATTAAAAATGAGCCAAATTTGGCAAGACGAAAAAGTAATTCCCGTTACCTTAATTAAGGTTGTCCCGAATAAAGTCGCCATGGTAAGAACCAGCGAAAAAGACGGCTATGAGGCCGTCCAAATTTCCGACGGCAAGAATAAAAAAGAATTCAAAGGTTTGGAGGCGAAAGAATTAAAAACAGGAGACCAGATAGACCTTTCTTTTTTCAAAGAAGGAAGTTTGGTAAAAATAACCGGTCTTACGAAAGGCAGGGGATTTCAGGGCGTGGTTAAAAGACACGGTTTCGGAGGCGGGCCGAAAACTCACGGCCAAAAAAACCGCTACCGCGCTCCGGGTTCCATCGGCAGCACGGCATTCCAAAGGGTCGTGCCAGGCAGAAGAATGGCCGGCCATATGGGGCAGGAAAAAGTGACGGTTAAAAATTTAAAAATTGCCGCAATCGATAAAGAAAATAACGTTTTAATGGTTAAAGGCGCGGTGCCCGGAAGCATCGGAACCCTCTTGGCGATTAAAACGGTTTAATAAAATGACTGCCGAATTATACAATTTAAAAAATGAAAAAGTCGGAAGCGTCGAACTGGACGAGCGGCTTTTTGGATTGCCCTGGAACGCCGAACTGGTTCATCAAGTTATAATCGCCCAAATGGCTAATCTGCGGAAACCCTGGGCTCACGCCAAAGGCAGAGGCGAGGTAAGAGGCGGAGGCAGGAAGCCTTGGAGGCAAAAAGGAACCGGCCGCGCCCGGCACGGCTCGATACGCTCTCCTTTGTGGAAGGGCGGAGGCAAAGCTCACGGCCCGAACAAAGAAAGGGATTTTTCCCAGAAGATAAACAAGAAAATGAAGCGTCTGGCTGTTTTAAGCATTCTTTCCCGGAAAAATAACGACCACGAAATCAGGATTATCGACAATCTGGAAATAAGCGAACCTAAAACCAAAGTTTTAAGCAATTTACTAAAGGCAAGTTTAAATTTGAAAAAAACCGATAAGAAAATCGATTTGCTTATGATTCCAAATGCCGACGCCAAAAACATCAAGCCGGCCGTCAGAAATTTAGTTAAAACCAAAATCTTAACCCCGAAAAATTTAAACGCTTACGATCTGATGAATTACAAAAATATTTTTATCGACCAAAAGGCCTTGGCGCAAATGGCGGAATTTTTAAAACCGTAAAATGGACAAAATATTTTTAATTAAAAGACCGCATATGACAGAAAAGTCCCATTCATTGCAAAAGATGGGAAAATATGTTTTTATAGTAGAACCGTCCGCCACCAAAAGCGAAATCAAAAAAGTCATTAAAAAAACTTTCGGAGTTGACGCGGTTAAGGTTAATATTGTCAATAAGGAAGGCAAGGTGAAACATTTCCGCAATAAAACCGGCCATCAAGTTAACCTTAAGAAAGCGTTTGTTTCCTTAAAAGAGGGGCAAGCGATTAATTTAGGAATCTAAAATGAAAACATATAAACCAACAACTCAGTCGCGCCGGCATATGACCGGAATAGATTATTCCGTTTTGAGCCGCGTCAAACCAAAAAAGAGCCTTTTGAAGCGCTTGGTTGATCATGCCGGCAGAAACAGCCAGGGGCGGATTTCGGTGCGCCATCAGGGAGGCGGCCATAAAAAGCTTTATAGGATGGTTGACTTCAAGCAGCTCGGCTTAAATTTGCCCGTAAAAGTTGAAACGCTCGAGTACGATCCTTATAGGACCGCTTTTATCGCCCTTGTTGCTTCAGCTGACGGCCGCCGTTCTTATGTTCTGGCGCCGGAGGGCCTTAAGGTCGGGGACGAAATCGCTGTTTCCGAAAATGCTCCGTTAAAATCAGGCAACCGCTTGAAACTTAAAAATATTTTAGTCGGTTCGCCAGTGTGTAACGTAGAATTGACTCCCGGCAAGGGCGGCCAATTGGCGAGATCGGCCGGCGTTTCGGCCCAAATTTTGGCCCACGAAGACGGCTACACCCACCTGAAGCTTCCGTCGGGAGAAATCAGGAAAGTTTTATGGGAGTGCTACGCGACGCTTGGGCAAATGTCCAATCCGGAACATAATTTAATAACAATCGGAAAAGCCGGCCGGTCGCGCTGGCTTGGTATCAGGCCGACAGTAAGGGGCAGCGCCATG
>JAVHRF010000088.1:0-2555 GCA_036171515.1 Minisyncoccota bacterium
CTTTGGTTGACACAGGAAAGCGGGAAGTTATCCCGCTTTTAAAATTTGTTAGTGCAACCTATGTGTCTGGATATAGGTACCCGCACCATTCACGCCGTCAGTATTTGTCGCCCCATCTTCCCAGCACCATTTCAAACTTCTTAACCAATATTCGAAAATGACCTGTAGAATCATCACTAATAAAGTTACAACTGCTACGACAATAACAAAAAAGAGTGTGGCTGGCCAGAGAATCTTCTGTACGCCATTTGGATCATAATAATATTCAGCCTGACGCATTATCAGTTTAGAAAATAGATAATCAACCGCATGGACAACCTTACCGAGTAAAAGATATAACGGCACTCCCACCACGATTAAAACCAACATAATCAACATTATTTTTATAACCATTAGTTTCTCCCTTATTTTTCGGTTTCAAAATCCTAAGTAGATAATAGCAGAGTCTAACTAATTAATCAACACAGCGGTTCGAATAACGTCCAATTTGGAGAGCAAGAAAGGAAAATAAAAAAGGGATTCTGGAGTAGAATCCTTTTTGGCTTTTTGTTTCCGTCTTTTTTAAAGCAACGCTTTAAGTGGGCGGGGGGGTTGAGACGGTCTGAGCGCCTATTTATTTTGGAAAAGAAAAAGCCTTCGGAAAATACCGAAGGCTAATAATAAAAACTATATCCAGCTTAGAGCAACAAGGGAAGTGCCTATAAAACCAATGACTGCTCCGACAATGGCAGCAACAATGGACGAATGACCGATAAGAAGAGGCGTCCATATAGCACCAAAACCGAGGCCAATCATAAAAATACCGACCCTCTCAATCTTTCTTTGAAACGCCTTGATAGCCCTTTCTTTCAGGTCTTCATTTACGGGCCTGAATACCGATATACCATCAAAATCTTCATTGTTTTTATTTTCTTCAGAAAGACCCAGTCCTTTCATTTTTTCTCCTTTATTTATTTTAAAAATCCTAAAGAAATAGTAGTAAATTGGTATTAAGATGTCAAAGGCTTGATAAAAGAATAGGTTTTGGTATTTTAATAAAATATGAATAAGAGCTTAATTTTATTTGTAATATTTGCTTTAATTATCCTGATAGGCGGTAGTTATTTTTACCAGAAAATAAACCAGCCGGAAACCGCCGCCCAAACTCCGGCGACAACAATTATGTCATCACATTTAGCAACCATTCAAACAAACTACGGAGAAATCCAATTCCAGACTTACGATTCGGACGCGCCCAAAACGGTACAGAACTTTATCGATTTGGCGCAGAAAGGATTTTACGACGGCCTGACTTTCCATCGTGTCATCAACAGTTTTATGATCCAGGCCGGCGACCCGAATTGCACGCCCTCCAGAAGCAAGGGCGTCTGCGGCACGGGCGGGCCTGGCTACAAATTTGCCGACGAACTGAATCCGAACACGCCTTCGTACCAGGCCGGCTACCAAACAGGAGTGGTGGCTATGGCTAACTCTGGGCCAAACACGAACGGCAGCCAATTTTTCATTATGCTCAAAGACACGCCCCTTCCCCATGACTATACGATTTTCGGAAAAGTCGTCAGCGGCCAGAACGTCGTTGACTCCATCGGCAATGTTCAGGTGGACTCCAACGCTCGGCCCCTTCAGCCGGTAATAATTGAAAAAGTTTCTGTTTCGACTACGACCCCCGGATAATTATTTTATTTCCAATTTATCCCCGATTTCCAGGCCTGATTTTTTTATTTCGCCTTCCGGCAATTCCAGGACATTTCGGAATTTCGGATTCCAAAAGAAGAGCTTTCCCGGCTTAAGGCCGTTTTTTATTTTTACGGCTTCACCGTTTTTATCGAAAATAACGACGTCAATCGGAAATCTGACGCCGAAAGTGTGGATTCCCCAGCGGGTTTTAAAAAGCGTCGGCTCGGCTTTGTTTTTGGCTATCAGCCCCCTCACTTCCTCCAAATAATTTTGAGGAATTTTAACGTTATCCGCGACAATATTACCGCGAGTTAAATTTAATATTTTCACAAGAAAATTTACTGAACTTGGAAAGGCAAAACCGCCGCCAGAATATTATTTACGTAAAGCTTGTATTCGTAATTTCCGGCTCGGAGATATTGGTTCTGACCGATAAGCAACTCCTCGCAGCCAAGATTATTACCGGCCTGAAAGCCCGGACCGCCAGTGGCTCGCTTAGGAATAACATACGATTTCGCGTTCGGGTCGTATACCGCCTCGCCGAACATACTGGAAGATATTTTTTTAAGAGCATCAACGGAAATGCAAAATTTATCGCCGGTGCTTAAATTAAAAATACTAGTTTTGACCGTCGCTCCAGGCGAGAAACTTGTTCCCGCGGGAAGTTTTTCCAAATAAACATCGGAAAAATATTCATTGAAGACAGCTTGGTCCGGCTGCTCCGAAAGGGCTGTCGCCGCTGGCAAAGACTGGCTTGCCGCCGGAGCGGAAACAGGAGCGGCCACCGGCGCGCTCGAAGCGCCTTTTTGATAAGCGATATTCCAAATGGCGTACGCGCCGCCGATAACAACTGCCGCCGCCACGATTCCCAAAATAAA
>JAVHRF010000089.1:0-2448 GCA_036171515.1 Minisyncoccota bacterium
AGACTTTCCGCTTCCCGAAACGCCGGTAAATACCACTATTTTGTTTTTGGGTATTTCCAGGTCAATATTTTTTAAATTGTGGGCGCGGGCGCCCTTGATGATTATTTTTTCTTCCATTTTTTAATTCGCTCCGTTCATAATTTGGTTCGCTCGGCAATCGCGAAAACAGCTCTGCCATTTTCGCGCTGCCTCGCTGCCAAATTTAATCCAAATCGATGAATTTTTCGATGTTCTTTTTTATCGACTCCGGCTCTATGCCGTGTTTTTTGTTGTAAGCCGTCTGGATTTTTCTCCGCCTCTCCACCTCGGCAACGCTTTTTCTGATTGAATCGGTTATTTTGTCGGCGTAAATAATCACTTTTCCTTTCACGTTCCGGGCGGTCCGGCCCATCGTCTGCATCAGCGAAGTCTCGCTCCTTAAAAATCCTTCCCGGTCGGCGTCTAAAATCGCCACCAGTTCGACTTCGGGCAAATCCAGGCCTTCCCTTAGGAGATTAACTCCGACCAGAACGCTGAATTTATTTTTCCGGAAATCCGTGAGTATTTCGGTCCTGTCCAAGGTCTTGGTGTCGGAATGCATAAAGTTCGCCTTGAATCCTTTTTTCAAGAGAAAATCGGTCAGGTCTTCGGCCATCTTTTTAGTCAACGCGTTGACTATTACCCGCCCATCGCCGGCGGTTATCTTTTTTATTTCTTCCATCAAATCCTCTATTTGTCCCTTGCCTTTGGCGCTGAAGACCGGCCTTACTTCAACGGGCGGGTCTATCAAGCCGGTCGGCCTGATTATCTGCGCGGCAACCCGCGCCGAATGGCCGAGCTCAAAAGCGCCCGGCGTGGCCGAAGTGAAAATAACCTGCCCGATTCTTTTCTCGAACTCTTCGAATTTGAGCGGCCGGTTATCCAGAGCCGACGGCAGGCGCCATCCGAACTGAACCAGACTTTCTTTCCGGCTTTTGTCGCCTTCATACATTCCCCTTACCTGCGGAACGCTTAAGTGCGATTCGTCTATAATCGTCAAAAAACCGCCATTATTGCTCGCCGATTTTCCGCTCCGCGAAGTTCCGCGTCCGTTCCGCGCTGCTCCGCGCCGGGAAGAGAAATAAGAAAGTAGGGTGTCCGGCGCTTCGCCGGCGAGTTTTCCGGTCAGATGCCTGGAATAGTTTTCTATGCCGTGGCAATAACCGATGCTTTCCAGCATTTCCGTGTCGTATAAAGTTCTTCTTTTTAATCTTTCCGCCTCAAGATATAAACCGTTTTTTTCGAAATGCTTCAGCCGCTCGCTCAATTCTTTTTTTATTTCCTTAATCGCCTCCTTGATTTGCGGCGCGTCGGAAATAAAATGCTTCGGAGGAAAAATAATTATTTCTTTAGGTTTTTCGATTATTTTTTGGCTCAGATGAGCCAGGACGAAAATTTCTTTTACTTTTTGGCCGGCAAGCTCAATCCGGTAAATCACTTCGCCAGAAGCGGGCATCACCTCGACCACGTCTCCGCGGACCCGGAAAAATCCCCTCTTTAAAATTCCGTTCGTCCTCTCGAACTGGATTTTGACGAGCTGCCTCGTCAAATCACCCCGGACCATAAGTTTGCCGAGCTCCAGCCGCAGCGCCGACTCGGCATAATTGACAGGCAAACCAAGATTATAAATGCACGAGACGGAGGAAACGACGATAACGTCTTTGCGGCTCGCGAGAGCGCTGGTCGCCTGATGGCGCAAGCGGTCGATTTCCTGGTTTATCATCGCTTCTTTTTCGATGTAAGTGTCGGTCGGCGCGAGATATGCTTCTGGTTGGTAATAATCGTAATAGGAAACGAAATAATTGACGGAATTTTCCGGGAAAAAATTTTTGTATTCGCGGTAAAGCTGGGCCGCCAAAGTTTTATTTGGCGCCAAAACCAGAACCGGCATATCAAAACGGCTGATGACGTTCGCCATCGTGAAAGTTTTGCCGCTCCCCGTTACCCCTAAAAGAGTCTGGAATCTTTCGCCTTTTTCGACTCCATCAACCAGTTTTTTTATCGCCTGAGGCTGGTCGCCCTGCGGCTTATAAGAAGATTTTAATTGAAATATAGGCATAGGTTTCAAAACACCAAAAAATCCCTTTTGGCCGCCCCTGTATATGGGTTAGGGACTTCCTAGGGTAATTTTTATCTTATTCGATTGAAGGTATTTTATTTTAAAAAATTGGTTTTGTCAACGTCGCGGTGTTTATTCTTTTAATAAAATGATTATGATAATAGCGGATGAGGAAAATTTTAAATAAAGAATTTTTTAACCGGCCGACCCTTAAAGTCGCCAAAGAGCTTTTGGGTAAGTTTCTGGTCGTTGAAAAAGGACATAAAGAAACCGCCCTGATAATAACCGAAACCGAAGCTTACGACGGCCCCCTCGACAAGGCCTCGCACGCCAGCCGCGGCAAAACAAAAAGAACCAAGCCGATGTTCGGC
>JAVHRF010000090.1:0-11241 GCA_036171515.1 Minisyncoccota bacterium
GAAAAAAGCGGGAAGTTATCACGCTTTTTTCTTTTCCAAAATAAATAAGCATCTCGGTCGCCCCAAAACCCCGCCCGCCAGCTGGACTTGAACCGCTATTATTTTGATTAAATAATTTGGCTTACGGGAAAATCTATCAATAAAATGCTAAAATACGGAAGATGCCCAGTAATACATCCTCGACCATAAAATATGTTTTATCTTAAACCATTACAATCAAAAACAAATAAAGGTCTCAACGGGAAACTTGGACTTGATTTTATCGCCTTAGGCGGCGGTCGAGGTTGATATACTGGGATGTTAATAGATGATGTTGAAATTAAAATAGCCGCCGGTGGCGGAGGAAAGGGCGCGGTGGCGTTTAATAAAAACCTGATGAGTTTGGGTCCGGTTGGCGGCCGGGGAGGAAACGGGGGAAGCGTTTATTTCGAGGGCGTCTCCGATTTAAGCGCGCTCAACCAGTTTCGCTTCAAGAAAAAGCTTGATGCCGAAAACGGGGAGGACGGAAAGGGGCAGTTCCGGGACGGCGCAGCCGGAAAAGACCTGGTTTTAAAAGTGCCGGTTGGGACGGTTATCCATAATCTCGACAAAAAAACCGACCAGGAAATCGTAAAAATCGGCGAAAGAATTCAGGCGGCCCAAGGCGGCCACGGCGGCAAGGGCAATTTTTTGTTCCGTTCCTCAAGAAACACTTCGCCGACGGGTTTTCAATACGGCCTTCCTGGCGAATATTTTAATATCCGGCTCGAGCTGAAATTAATCGCTGATGTCGGTTTTGTCGGCTTGCCCAATGTCGGCAAAACCAGCCTTCTCAATAAACTTACCCGCGCCAGCGGCAAGGTTGCCAATTATCCTTTCACCACTCTCGAGCCGAATTTGGGCGTTTATTATGAATTGATTTTAGCCGATATCCCGGGATTAATAGAGGGGGCTTCGGGCGGCAAGGGATTGGGAATAAAATTTTTGCGGCACATCGAAAGGACGAGAGTTATTTTTCATTTCGTTTCAGCCGAGTCCCAAAATCCGGCGCAGGACTACAAAACCATAAAAAAAGAGCTTGAAAATTATAACAGCGCTTTAATCGAAAAGCCGGAATATTTATTTGTCAGCAAAAGCGACCTTGTCGAACCGGCCGATTTGAAGGAGAAATTAGCGTCGACTAAAAAGCTGAACTCCTCGGCGATAGCCATATCCATTTACGATCCGGACAGCGTGGAGAAGGTAAAAAAAATCCTGAATGAAATCGCCAGGCAAAAAATCGAAAATTCGCAATAGGCGCCCGCTATTATGGATTTAAAAATATTTTTAGAACTTTATAAAAAACTTAATCCGCAGCAGAAAATCGCCGTTGACAGCATTGAGGGGCCGGTGATGGTGGTGGCCGGGCCGGGAACCGGAAAAACTCAGATTTTAACTTTGAGGATTGCCAATATCCTGAAAGAAACCCAGGCCGACCCCGAAAACATCCTGGCTCTGACTTTTACCGAAGCCGGCGCGGCTTCGATGCGGCAGAGGCTGGCCGAAATAATCGGCGCTCCCGCTTACGCCGTCGTCATTAACACCTTCCATGGCTTTTGCAATGACATAATAAGGAACTACCCCGAAGAGTTTCCGCGGATAATCGGCTCCCAGAATATCAACGAGGTCGATCAGATAAATATTATTGAAGAAGCGATTTTAAGGCTGCCGCTTAAAAACCTCAAGCCCTTCGGAGACCCGCATTATTACGTCGGCGATATTCTTAAAGCAATCGATAATTTAAAAAAAGAAGGGGTGTCGCCGGAAGAGTTCGAAAAAATAAACGAAAAAGAAATGGAAAAATTCGAAGCGGATGACGGCGCTTACCATGTTAAGGGCGCGCATAAGGGCAAGATGAAGGGCGAGTACCAAAAACTTCTCAAGCAAATCCAAAAAAACATTGAACTGGCAAAAGTTTATGAGTATTACGAGAGCCAGCTGACTCAGGCCAAGCTTTACGATTATAACGATATGGTGATGGAGGTTTTAAAGGCTCTTTCGGTCAATAAGGACCTGCTTTTGATTTTACAGGAACAGCACCAGTATATTCTGGTTGACGAGCATCAGGATACCAACAAGGCCCAGAATGAAATAATGGAGCTTCTTTGCAATTTCCATGCCAATCCAAATATTTTCGTGGTGGGCGACGAGAAGCAGGCGATTTTCCGCTTTCAGGGCGCCAGCCTGGAAAACTTCCGCTATTTTAAGAAACTTTATCCCGAAGCCAAGCTTATAGTTTTGGAACATAATTACCGCTCGACCCAGGCTATTCTTGATTCAGCCGAGAGTGTTATCGCCGGAAACAAAAAGCTTAAATCGAATTTTAAATTCCGGGGCGAGAAGATATCGGCCGGCGCTTTTTCCGGTCCCGGGGCGGAATGCTATTTCGTCGCCAAGGACATCGAGAAAAAAATAAAAGAGGGTGTTCCTCCGGATGAAATAGCGGTTCTTTACCGCGACAATAAAGACGTTTTTCCTTTCGTTTCGATGTTCGAAAAAGTCGGCATCCCTTTTTCCGTCGAGTCCGACCAGAACGTGATGGCCGACAACGATATCCGGAAAATTTTATTGATTTTAAGGGCTGTCGACGATTTCGGTTCCGAAAAAAAACTGCTTGAAGCGATGCATGCCGATTTTCTGGAAATCGAACCCCTGGACCTTTATAAAATCATTTCTTATTCCGGCAAAAATAAAATACCGGCTTTCGAAATAATCAAATCGGAAAAAGAGATGAGAAACCTTAAGCTGGACAATCCCGCTAAAGTTTTGGAATTTTATAAAAAAATTTCCCGATGGGCGAGAGACGGCAAAAATAAGACCTTGCCGGAATTTTTCGAGGAGCTGGTGAGGGAATCCGGCTACCTGGCTTATATCCTGAAAAAATCCGATTCGGCGGATAAAATGGACAAGCTCAACGGCCTGTTCGATGAAATTAAAATCCTGGCGGAACGCCATAAAAACAGCGGGCTCCGGGATTTTTTGGATTATCTTGATGTTTTGGAGGCCCATAATCTTCTTATTAAGAAAGGAAATATTCTCGACTTAGCCAATCAGGTCCGGCTGATGACGGCGCACCGCTCAAAGGGGCAGGAATTCGAATACGTTTACATAGTCAATACTTACGACGGTCACTGGGGAAATAAGAGGCGCCCCGCTCTGCTGAAGCTGCCGGCGTCGGTTTATTCGATTTCCGTCGAATCATCCGTAAAAGAAGCGGCTAACGACGACGAACGCCGGCTTTTTTATGTCGCCCTGACCCGCGCCAAAAAAGGAGTGGCGATAACTTATTCAAAAACCAGCGTTTCTAAAACGGAGCAGCTGCCCTCCCAATTTATCCAGGAAATAAAGCCGGAACTTGTCAATTCAATAAGCGCCGAAAATTATGAAAATGAATTTAAATCGGACAAGAAAATCTTTTTTGCCCCGTCTTTGGTCCCGGGAGTCGGCGTCAAGAACAGAGAATTCGTCAAGGAAATTTTTTTACGCAACGGCCTTTCCCCGACGGCTTTGAATAATTACTTAAAATGCCCGTGGAATTATTTTTATATGAATCTACTGCGGCTGCCGACAGCCAAAACAAAAAGCCAGATTTACGGAACGGCCGTCCATGAAGCTCTGAAGGATTTTTTCAGCGCCAGGAACAAGAAAAACGGCAAAACGCCGGGCAAGAATTTTTTAATTAAGAGTTTTGCTGCTCATTTAGAGAAGGAAACGCTCAAGCCTGAAGACGCCAGGGAACTGCTGGAAAAAGGCACGCGCGCCCTGACCGGCTACCTCATTAAGTTCCAAAAAAGCTGGCCGAAGGAAGCGATAACAGAATTCAAAATCGAGGCCTTGCTCCAGCCGAACCTCAAAATCACGGGCAAGATAGACAAAATGGAAATACTTAAAACCGGCCCGCTTAAAAACCTGTCCGAAGTGAATGTAGTCGATTATAAAACGAGCAAGCCGAAAACCAGGGGCGAGATAGAAGGCATGACCCAAAATTCCGGCGGTGACATTAAAAGGCAGCTTGTTTTCTACAATCTGCTCCTGGATAAATATAAAGGCGGGAAACGCTATAAAATGGTTTCGGGCGAGATTGATTTCATAGAGCCGGACGAGAATGGGAATTATAAGCGGGAAATGTTTGCGGTTGGCAAGGAAGAGACCGGAGAATTGGAGAAAATCATCAAAAAAACGGCAAAGGAAATTTTAAGCCTGGATTTTTGGGACAAGGGCTGCGGGGAAAAAGACTGCGAATTTTGCGTTCTCAGGAAGATGATGGATTAGCAGAGTCTTGTCTTAGAGCGGCGTTTCGCTCGGCTAAAACCTTGCCGATTGACCTCGTGCGTAATTAGGTCTATAAAGTAAATAGGTAATTAAAAATCCAATAAGGAGGTTAGGATGAACATGGCCGTATTTTTGTTGATTTACACAGCTTTACTATTTGTGATTATCCAAGTGCTGAGAAGTCTTCTTGTCCCTTTAAAGACGAGCCCGCTTTTAGGCAAAGAGCTTAAGGTTTTAAGCCGTTTATTCGCCGCCGCTTTTTTCGTGATTTTGATTTTGCTGGGAATATTTTATTTAGGATCGGAATTCAATCGTATTGCGATAAAAGGTAATGGCGGAAAAATGCCATACGATATTTCCACGTCTCCTTTGAGCTCGGCTCAGCGAGAAGCGCTTATTTTCCTCCACGAAAATGATTCGCTGCACAAATTATACGATCCTTCAAAAGACCACTACTATTTCTTTATCGACAGGTTTTGGAAAAATGAGGGAGGCGATTGCCCAAGTTACTCTATCGGCGATGTTTTAATCGGATACAGCGATTCAGGGATAAAATTAGCGGATAAAATATTTGTCTGGCTGGCGGCGTCGTTTGGCGTATTGCTGGCAATAGAATTCGTTAAGGCGCGAAGAAAAAACAATTAAAGGCGGAGAAACCCGCCTTTTTTAATTGCGTTTGATTTTTTATTCGGAAATTTCCAAAACTGCTTCGAGGGCGGCGGGCAGTTCGATTATTTTATCGGCGCCGCTAAAATGGCCTTTTTTATGCTCGATTATCACCTTAGCATTTAATTTTTGCTCGAATATTTTCCGATTTTCGGCGGGAACGAAAGGATCGTTGTCGGAGAAAATAACAATTAATTTTTTGATACGCTGATTTATCTTTTGAAAATCAATCGGAGTTTCCAACCAGGGCCTGGCTGTCTCCGTCTCCTCGTCGGTTCCCAAGCTGGCCAAAGAGAACCAGCCGGCGACAAAAACAGCGCCACCGATTTTCTCGCCTTCGGGCAGGTATTCCAGGTATCTGAGGATGGCTTGGCAGCCGATGCTGTGGCCGACGAAAAATGTGTTTTCGTCCGGCTTGCCGACAAGTTGCGCGAGATAAGGAACCCAAGTTTCTATTCTGGGCTCCTCGGTTTCCGGCATCTCGGGAACTTGAACCTCGAAGCCCTTGTCTTCAAGTTTTTCTTTCAGCCAGGGGAACCACCCCTCATCGGGATGCTCGTCCCAGCCGTGGATTATAAAAATGCGTTTGGCCATAAAATATAATAATTATTTTTGTTTCGGCTCGAATTGGATTACTTGGAAGCCGTATTTTTCGGTTTCTTCAGGCGGATAAAAAGTCTGACCTTTGGTTTTAAGGATATAAGTGGCAATAACTTCAACTTTTCTTCCGGTATATTTATTTTTATCCTCGTCCCACTCTTCTAAAACTAAAGTGTCGCCTTTATCAATCGGAAAATCGGCAAGGCGAATATCGAATTTCTTTTTTCCGGAAATAATTTCTTCGAAATATTTTTTCCAAGTTTTCTTATGTATTGTCGCCATAGTGTCCAGTCTTAATTATTTAATTTGTGCCCGGGGTGGGACTCGCCCGCGACTCGCTTACTCGCCGTCGCTCGCAATCGGTCTGGGCACCGCCTCGTCAAAATTTTCGGCTGAAAATTTTGATTCCGGCGTTCGAGTCCCTTTTGCGTTCGTTTCGCTCTTGTGCCCGGGGTGGGACTCGAACCCACACGAGGTATTACCTCAACAGATTTTAAGTCTGTCCTGGCTACCAATTACAGCACCCGGGCATATTTTACCTTTTTATTTTTCCTTCCTCGGTACGTGCTTTTTAAACTATGACAATTAGGACAAAGGATTCGTAGATTTTCTAGTCGGTTATCATGGTGGTCTCCGTTGATATGGTCTAATTCTAAGGGTAAATAACCGTAATTAGTTAATTTTGCCCATCCGCATTCTTCGCATTTTTGTTCTTTAAGTTTGGCGGCGAATAATCTTTTCTTTAATTTGAAGCTTTGATAATCATTTCCTTTTACTAGAATGTCTTTTAAGGGAATCCTGAATTTTCCTATGCCTCTCATCCCCTTATTCCAGGCTTTGCCTTTGAAGTGTTTCGTATCTAAACTGTATTCTTGTATATACTTCTTTATCTGGTCATAATTGCCGCCTGCCGCCCTTAGCCCTAATTTACGGATTACTTGCCGATAGCTATGCGACGAACTGACGGCGCCAATCAACTGATTTTTAGACCATGATCTTTTCGACATTATTGTAATTTTATAATTCGGAAAACGTTAAATCAAGTAAGTCTTATGCGTCTACTGTCATATTTAAGTTTATTATTCAAAGTACCGACTGAGGCCACGGTGGGAATTGAACCCACGTATAAGGGTTTTGCAGACCCTTGCCTTACCACTTGGCTACGTGGCCATACTCTCAAAATTTCAGAACGGGATCCCGACTCCATTTATTATAAACAATATTTAGGCGCGTCGGGACAGACCCTTGCCTTACACTTGGCTACCAGACCAATCTTCCAGAATTCTATTGCTCTTTTAAATTTTTTTCAATCTCGGCTTTCTCGGTTTTTTAGCCGCAACCTTGATTTTTTTGGTTTTCAGCTTAGGCATCTCGACTTCCTGAAGAAGAATTTTTTCCACCTGTGCGGCGTTTTCCGGTCCGCGGTCGATTTCAAAATCAATTTTTGGAAATTTCCAGGTTTTTAATTTTTTAAATAAATAAGACTGAAGCTCGAAGCGGTAATCCCGAAGCCTTTTTAAAACTTCATCTTCTTTTTTCTCCGGCCAAACGCTGACTTTAATTATGGCATTATCCAGATTTTTATCAATTTTAACGCCCGTTATCGTCGAGAGGGCGCCGTCGAATTCCAGGCTTTTGGCAATTTGTTTTCCGCCTTCGGTAAGAATGAATTTTTCCATCCTTTCGACGTGATGTTTCATTATCTGACTATTAAATGGTCGCCGGCTTTAATGAGAATTTTGGCGCTGGCGACAAGACCGCATTTTTTGTCTTTTTCAACTTGGTTTACGTCTTTTTTGTCGGCCTGCAGGCTTAAAATCCTTCCCTGACCGATGATTTCTTCGCCGCGCTTGATGTCGAAATTATTTTTAACCCTCAAGATGCCGTCGAGGACCTGGCCGCCGACGGTTTGTTCCTGCGGCTTGAGCTGGTTGAATACGGCTAAAATCTCCAGTTCGCCCTTCGGTTTTTCCTGCGCCACTGATTTTATCAGTTCCTGAATCGCTTCGATAAGATGGTAAACAATATCGGAGGAAATTATTTTGATGTTCTGGTTTTGGGCTTGCATAATCATCGTTTTGTTCGGCTTTATCTTGAAGCCGACGATTATGCTGTTGGTCGAGCGCGCCAGCTGGATGTCGCTGGCTGAAATTTCGCCGATACTTTCGGAAATAACGCTGATTTTTTCTTTGGCTTCGGGCAGATTCCTGGTGATTTGCGAAAGGACTTCAATTGAACCGCTGTCTCCGGCCTTTAGAACCAGATTCAAAACGTTTTTCGCGGTCATAGCGGCCGGCAAAACCGGCGGCTGGGGCTTGATTTGGGTTTTCGGGCTTTCGAAATCTTTGTCGGCGGATTCAAGCTCGAGTTCAACCTTAAATTCTTCGCCGACCTGCGGCAAATTTTCAAAGCCGATGATGAGGGCGGGGGAGGAGGGCTCGATTTGGCCGGCTTTCTTGCCGAGGAAATCTTCCAGAATTATCACTTTTCCGAAAGCAGTCGGCGTGGAAATAAAATCGCCGGTTTTTAAGGCGCCATCCTTGACGACAACGCTGGCTTCGATGCCGCGGCTTGTAGTGCGGCGGGCTTCGATAATCACGCCTTTTGCCGGCGCATCGGGAGAATAGGATAAATTTTCCATTTCGGCCGAAAGCAGAATCAAATCCAAAAGCTTATCCACGTTTTCGCCCGTTTTGGCGGAAATAGGCTCAAAGCTTACAGAGCCGCCGTAGCCTTCGAGTATGACGTCGTTGGCCGCCAGGTCCTGTTTTATTTTTTCGACATTCGCCCCGGGCTTGTCGATTTTGTTTATGGCGACCACGAAAGGAGTTTCGGAGTCTTTAAGGATTTGGACGGCTTCTTTCGTCTGCGGCTTGACGCCTTCGTCGGCGGCGACAACCAAAATAGCCAAATCCGAAGCTTCGGCGCCCCGCGAGCGCATCTTCGAAAACGCTTCGTGCCCCGGAGTGTCGATGAAGGTGATTTTACGACTTCCGGTCGTAAAATCACCTTCCGTGGAACCACCCTGATTAGACGCTGAACCACGCGGAATATTTTCCGCGTTTTTCTGCGCGCTATCCGCATCGGTCTGCGCTGGCGTATGCCAGATCTCGTAAGCTCCTATCGATTGGGTAATTCCGCCGGCTTCGCTGGCGGTAACGTTGGTTTTCCTGATATAGTCGAGCAGGCTGGTTTTGCCGTGGTCGACATGACCCATCACGACGACAATTGGCGGCCTAGTTTTTGTTCCGGTTGATTTTTTAATAGTCATTTGTATCTAAAACTATCACTAACGGCCGTTTGAGGCAAGATTAAAGCCAGTACCGGCGGCCGGAGAAGAATAAAAAGCTCTCTTTAAAAGAGAGCTTTATAATTTATTTTTAATTGCAATAAGTTTAATCGTCGCTTATTTTTTCCCAACGATTAGGTCTGGTGATTCCGTTTCCCCTGACTAGTTCATAATGATAGTGTTTTTCTTTTTCTACGAAATTATAACGGATCGAAGCCAATATTTCTTCCACGCTCTCATCTTCCTGCTTCTCTTCTGAAGAATCCGAATAGTCATCGGTTTTGGCATCTTCGTTATTAAAAAACACATATTCAATTACGCCGCCAATAATCCCCACTAAAAGGCATCCTATAACTATCCATACGGCTATTTTCAGCGAAATCATTGTCAACCTCCTTTAAAATTAACTAATCATATAATACGGGAGACATTATTTAAGTCAACCATACTTGTTATTTAAAAATAAAAAAGCCCCGCGTTGAGCGGGGCATTAAAATTATTTTTTCGGTTCCGGTCCGACGACTACCGTCGTTATCCTGTCGGGGCTGAAGTATTTGTCTACCACCGCCTCGACTTCCTCAAGGGTTATGGCTTCAATCTCTTTTTTTCTGTCTTCAAATACGATCGGCTGGTCACGGATAATGATATTCTCCGTAGCAGAATCTATCATTGATACAGGGCTCATCGAGTCAAAGTATAAGGCGTTAGCCCCTAAAAGCTTAACCTTGGTTTTTTCGAAAAGTTCGCGGGAGTTTTTGTTCTCGCGTATAACTTTGATAATCACATCGGTTGCTTCTTGATGCTTTGAAGAGTCGGTGCCGACATAGATGCTTACCAAGCTTAAAAGCCTGAAGAAATCTGCCTCTGCTTCTATCTCATAAGCCAGGCCCCGCTTATTTCTTACTTCCTGGAAAAGCGGTCCGGACATACTGCCGCCGTCAATCATTTTTACGTAAAAGTTAATAGCTCTCATCTCGGCTGAATTTCCTTCGGTAACGGTCGTCCCTATAAAAATATTTGCCTGTTCCCAGTCGTTGCGGGGCACGAACAAAAATCTTGGTGTATTTCCGACCAAGCTTGCGGGAATAATCCTGTTGGTTGGTTTTCGGGCAGGCGAGCTGGCGGGAAAAAATTTATCGACCAGCGCCTTAGCTTTTTCCGGCTCAAGTCCTCCGGCGACAACAAAGATAAGATTCTCAGGATAGTAAAAGTTATTCATGCATTCCAGAAAGTCTTTTTGCCGGAAGCTCGTTACCGCCTCCTCTGTTCCCAGGGTCGGTTTAGCAAAAGGATGTCCTTTATAAACCGCGTCCAAGAAAATATCCGCCGCTACGCGAACAGGATTATTTTTAGCGCGCTTGATTTCCTGAACGATGTTGCTCATTTCGGTTTTTATGTTTTCCGGTCTGAACAGGGAATGAAGCAGCATTTCATTGAGATGAATAAATCCTCTTTCGGCAAACTCAATCGGTAAGACGGAATAAAAGAATGTCATTTCGCGTGAAGTGGCAGCGTTTAATTTTCCGCCGTACTCCTCGATTTGCTCAGACAGTTCTTTCTGTCCCTTGAAGCGTTCCGTTCCCTGGAATGTCATATGTTCCATAGCGTGGGCGAGCCCAGCTTGTCCGGGCCAGTTGTCGTCGCAGCTTCCTCTTGGAACTATCGCGCCTGCTGCCATACCTTTTTTACTCGCGTCGTAATTGACCCAAACCGGCGCTCCGCACTCGGCTTTAAGTTTTACCCATTCCTTAATTTCCATCTTTTCTCCTTTGGCCATATGGCCTTTTTCAATTTAAAAAATCTGAATATAGCCTAAGATAATTTTAGGGGATTGTCAATATTTCGGAATTAGGCGCCAAGGAACGGGAGTTTCCCGATTTTAATGCGTGGCTCTAATTAATAAACTTAAAAGTAGAAACGAGCTGGTCGACAGAAGCGGCTTGCTCCATTAATTTGCCGCGGGGGCGAGTAAATAAAAAAAATCGCCAAAAATACCGCGGTAATCACGGTTTTTTTGACGGTAAATTATTTTTTATTTATTACTTTTTAAACGCGAAAGCCATCAATACGATAGTTAAAGCATTAAGAATTACCAATATTAACACGGTTTGCCATTTTGCCGCAGGGGGATTCATTAAAATATAAACCGTGTAGATTATCGCGACGATCGCCGCGCCGATAAAATTTCCTCTTACCATATTTTTTAATTAGGTTGATTAAGCGCGCGACCTTTTAATAACTATATCATTTTTTATTTACCAACGCCGAACCTCTTTATAAGGGAAAACATACCCTGGCTGCGCTGCCGTTTTAAGCGAAGCGTTTCAGATAATAAATTTTGTTTGCGGAGGCGGAAGGATTCGCCCGCGACTTAAAATTTTTCCGTCGAAAAATTT